>JAJPKG010000221.1 GCA_021323815.1 Pseudomonadota bacterium | reverse complement strand
GGCCTCCTTGAGATGATGCGGGGGTGACGCCGGCACCGCGCCCGTTGCCCAGGCTGTTGCCGGCGGGTGCCAGGTCGCCGTTTTCGTCTTCCGCGCTGAACCGCAGGGTGGGAACGATATCCGAGATGAGCGGGCGGTTGGCCACCGGCAAGGCGATGGCGATGCCGACCAGCGCCCAGAACGGCGCAGAAAGGCTATCCACTTCCAGCGCGTTGCCAAAGATGGTGGCCACGCAGAAGGCGATGACGATGCCGAAGACGCCCGCCGTGATGCCGTGCCAGCGCCGGAACGCGCCTTTGCGATACGCGCGCCAGATGGTGCGCTCGGTCTGCACGATCAACCAGATAAAGATGCCCAGACCGATGATCCCCGTCTCGCCCCAGATGTGTAGCCAGAAGAGGTCGATGGAGGTGACGGCGCGCGGCACCTTCACGTGATATTGCTTGGAGATTGGGCTGTTGGTGATGAACGCGACGGTGCCCCCAAACCGCCCAGGCCCCACCCCCAGCAGCGGGTGATCCTTGACAACGTTGAGCGAGGCTGCCAGTGGCGCGTTGTGCGGGATTTGCCCGCTGAAGGTCGCCGCTAGATCTGATGCTGCCGAGGTGGGTGGCGAATGTGGAGTCGTGGGGATGGCGACGAAGCTCAGCACAATCAGCGCCACCACATAGCCTGCCAGCACAAAGCGCAATTGCTCGCGCAGCACCAGCAGCAGCGCCACCGCGCCGGCAATGAGGCCGAACCAGTTTTCCATCGAACTCGTCAGATATTCCGCGAAGGTCAGCAGCAGCACCGCGCCGATCAATGACAGGTTGAGGCGCAGCGGCGCGGCGGTGTGCGTGTCGAAGCGCGACTCGCTGGTGTTGACGGTGACGAAGATCGCCAGCGCCAGCAAGATGCCGAAATTCAGCAGATAGGCGAAGGTGTCGGCATCCGGTACGATGACCGAGACCGGCGTGAACGAGGGGATGAGCCAGTGCAGGCTGGAATGTTTTTCCAGATGCAGCCCGAACCAGTGAAAGGCTACGCCCGTTTGCATGATGGCGATGCCCGCCATGATGCACAGCGCGGAGATGACGAAGCCGGTGTACCAGCGCAACTGCTGCGGCGTGGGCAGATCCTCAGCGATCAACACGACGAAGACGAGATTGTGCAACGTGTGCTCGATGCCCAGCGCCATGACCGACAGCGGCACGTGGTTGACGAGGCCGGAAACGACGCTTGCCAGGAAATAGAGCGTGGCGGGCCACAGGATGAACCCGCTGCGCTGCAAGGGCCGCTGCTGCACGATGGCGCGGATGCAGAAACCGATGAAGACGATCAACTGCAACGCCGTGCCCAGGTAAACGATGATGTGGCCCAGAAAGCCTTCCGGCGGGAAGTGGGTGAAGATGGCGCGCTGGGCGATGAAGTAGAGCGCGACGATGATCGCCGCCTCGCCGGAAGGCAGCAGCAACATCAAGAAGGCCAGCAAGGCGAACATGAAAGCCGTGATGATCTTGGCTGCCAGAAACGGCTCGCTGGCGAGGATGGGCATGCCGAAAAGCAGCGCTGCCGCTGTGCCGCGCAACGTCCACGCGCCCACGCGCATGCGCAACTGTCGTCCGGCGCGCCATTGGTTCGAGGGCGCGCTCAGCCGCAGGGGCAGGTTTTGCACGGTCTGAATCTGATCGATGGGCAGGTCATCCACCAGGGGATGCTCAACCATCTCGATCGGCGAAGCCATCGCGACGGCAGAGGTGAAGCCGCGCGCCGGGGTGCTGGGGCGACGCGAGGCCTTGCTGAAACCAGCGGCGGCAGCGGGGGCGCGCTCACCCTCGGCGTCGGTGCCCAGCGCAACGGCCATCATCAGCGCCACATAGCGATGCCGCTCGCGGCTCCAGTTCAGTTGCAGCGCCATCTCGCGCGCATACTGGGCGATCTTTGCCCGCGCCTCGCGATGATGTGCCAGCCATTCGATGCGCGCGGCCAAGTCGCCCACGTCGCCGCTGTCAAAGACCAGCAGCGTGCGCGGATCAAAGTAAAATTGCGTGGCCTGGGTGCGCACGGTGATCGTTGGTACGCCCAGCCCCAGGCTTTCCAGCACGCCTTCGGGCAGCAGCAGGTCGCTGAGGGCGTCGCGCGGCACCGAGACGATGTTGGCGTCCGCTTGCGCGATGAATGCGGGGATCGCGTTGAGGTCCATGTGGCCCTGCAACAGGATGAATTGCGTGGCGTTCAGGCTGCGGATCACTGCTTCCAATTCGGCGCGCTGGTTATCCGGGCAGGCGATCCACAACAGGATGTTGGGCATGCGGTCGCGCAAACTGGCCACCGCCCGTATCACGGTCACATAATCGAAATGCTCATCAGCCCGGCCACGACACACCACCAGGAAGCGATCTGCAATGCTCGGATGCCGCGCGACGTTGAGCACCTGACCATACAGATTCTCATCCGGCGTGCGATAGATGACGTTGATCTTTTCCGGCGGGCAGCCGCGACTAAGGAAGCGCACGCGCAGCGGCTCGCTGATGGTGATGATGTGGTCGGCGAAATCAACGATGAGTTGTTCCATCAAAACAGCAGCGCGGACGCGCAAACTTTCGCGCCTGGCACCGGTGCGCGCCATCAGGCGTTCGGGGCCGCTTTCGGTGACATCCAGCACCACGCGCCCGCCCAGCAAATGCGCCAGCCATGCGGTGAACACGAACATACCCGTCGCGCCGGTGATCTGGATGGCATGATAGCGGCGCTGCAACTGCGCCAGGCTGATAATGAGGCAGGCGCGCGCCCAAAAGATGACGTTGGCGAGAGAAGCGCCCACGCGGGGAGCCGCGCCTAGCGAGCGGAAGCGTACCTTCGGCTGGCTGACGGCCTGGGCAAGTTCGGGCCAGGGCGGCGAGATGATATCCACCTGATGCCCTGCCACCGCCAGCGCGTCCGCCTGGCGTGCAAGATAAGGAACCTGTGCCGGGTCAGCCGAGCGACAAACGATGGCGAACGTGGTCATGCGGATCTATTCCTTCATCCGCGCAGCCAAACCGGCGCGCGTTGCGTGTGTTTGTGTTATTTCCCTTGACTCACAATAGCATACTTGAGGCCGATGCGGAATAGCGTTGGGGCAGATATCCCATAGGATAGTATAGGGCATGGGGGGTGCTGGATGGATGATAGCGATCAAAACCAGGGCAACCACAAGGGATTGCCCCTACAGACTACAGACGCAATGGCAACAGATCATGGTAGGAGCGCGATTCAATCGCGCCCCTACCCTTGCCCGGCGCACATCTCGCCATTCGGTGTGTAGGGGCGATGCCTTGCGCTCGCCCTGTTTCCATGTCTATTTGCCCTGGCCTAACAACGCCGGTTTGCTCCCTCACCTATCGCACACTGGCAGCGGCGCGGACGGTGGAAATGACCGTGTTGGCGACGCGCGTCACCTCTTCTTCGGTCAGTTCGGCATACAGCGGCAAGGAGAGGATCTCCTTCGCGTACTGCTCCGTCACGGGGAATTGGCCCTCTTTGTAGCCCAGGTGCGCCGTCACCGGCAACAGGTGCAACGGGATGGGATAGTGGATGCCCGATTCGATATCGGCTTCCAGCAGCTTCGCTTTCACCTCGTCGCGGTTGGGCGTGCGGATGACATAGACATAGTTGACTTCCTCATAATCAGGGAAGCGCTTGGGCGTCACCACCGCGTCGCCGAGCAACTGCGTGTAGAGCGCGGCCCACGCTCGGCGCTTGGCGTTCCACTCTTCCAGGTGGCGGAACTTGATGCGCAGCATCGCTGCCTGGATCTCATCCAGCCGCGAATTGAAGCCGAGAATCTCGTGCTTGTAGCGCGTGGCGGGGCGAGCGCCGTGCTGGCGCATCATATCCACCTTCTCCGCGATGGCTTCATCGCTGGTGGTGAAGATGCCCGCTTCGCCATAGCCGCCCAGGTTCTTTGTGTAATAGAGGCTGAAGGCCGCGGAATCACCGATGCCGCCCACGCGACGGCCTTTATACTTCGCGCCCTGCGCCTGAGAGGCATCTTCCAGCACAATGATGCCCTTCGGCTTGGCCATTTCCATGATCGGGTCCATATCCGCCGCTAGGCCGTAAAGATGGACGGGGACGATCATCTTCGTGCGGTCGGTGATGGCGGCGCGCGTCTGCTCGATGTCGATGTTATACGTTTCGGGGTTGATATCGACGAAGACGGGGGTCGCGCCGACGGCCAGAATGGCCTCGACCACCGCGACAAAGGAGTTTGCCGGGGTGATAACCTCGTCGCCGGGACCAATCCCATAGGCATACATCGCCAGTTGCAGCGCATCGGTGCCGTTATCGACGCCGCGCCCATACTTCGCGCCGCAATACTCAGCCCACTCTTGCTCAAAAGCGCGCGTGTTGGGGCCAAGATTCAGGTTCATGTCGGTCAGCACGCCGTCGATGGCGGCAAGGATCTCTTCGCGCAGCGGCGCATATTGCCGGCGCAGATCCACGAGTTTCAGGCGATCAGCCATGTTGCGCAAACCTCAGTTTCAGGTGTATTGGGGATGGTGACGGCCAAGACGACCGCCACGCGAAAAAGCGACATTCCAGGGGGCGGTGAAACCGCCGCCCCCATTCTAGTGGATTGGGGTGTTATTGCCAAGAGGCATGGTACTGGTGGTGGGGTCCCCCCCCCCCACCCCCTCCCCCGCAAATCCGGGGAGGGAAGATCGCTTGGCTGGCTGATCGCGTAGATGTACGCTGGTCTCCTCCAAGAGATCTCCCCTTCCCTAGCTGCGCTGGGGGGATGGGGGTGAGACAAATCAATCAAAGCGCGTCTCGACGTAGATGCCGCCCTGCGCGATGCTCTCATGCGCCGTTTCCAGCGTTTGCACCACGTGCAGGCCCACGCGCCCATTGCTGCGTGGCTGCTTGCCGCTGCGGATCGCTTCAGCGAAATGCTGGCATTCCACGCTCAGCGGTTCCTGGCCCTGCACAAAGGGGATGACGATCTCGCCATAGCGATAGGACAACTGGAACTCGCCGAACGACGACGCATAATCGGGCCGATCCACGCCGCGATCATAGATCTTGATCTTCTCGTTGCCGGCGGTGTCGTCATAG
>JAJPKG010000389.1 GCA_021323815.1 Pseudomonadota bacterium | reverse complement strand
CCCACAGCGCCACGCCTGCTGCCAGACCACCGCTGCCAACAGGGACGATGAGCACATCGAGATCCGGCAGATCGTCCAGCAGTTCGCGGGCCACCGTGCCCTGACCGGCGATGACGGCGGGATCGTCATAGGGCGAGACGAAGACGCGCCCCAGCTTGCGGGCCAGGGCGATGCCCGCCGCCTCAGCCGCATCATAATCCGCCCCGATGATGCGCAGTTCCACCCAGGCAGGATCGTAGCGGCGCAAGGCGGCAATTTTGGCCGGCGATGCATCGCGGGCGACGACGATGACGGCGTGGGTTTGCAAGGCAACAGCGGCAGCCGCTACCCCCTGCGCATGGTTGCCCGCCGAAGCCGTGACGATCCCTTGCGCCCGTTCTTCCGCTGTCAGTTGCATGAGGCGGTTCGCCGCGCCGCGCATCTTGAAGCTGCCGGTGGCCTGCCAGATCTCCATCTTCAGCCACACCTGCGCGCCATTGTGGCTGAGCGCAGGCGCTGGTTCGACGGGGGTGCGCCGCGCAAGGGGTGCGATGCGTTCAGCCGCGACGATGATATCTTCTGGGGTCGGAAAGGTCACTGCACGCGCTCCTGTGGTGGATTCAAGGGAATCTCGAAGGTGAAGATGCTGCCCCGGCCCGGCTGCGATTCCACGCGGATATTGCCGCCGTGTTCCTCAATGACGGCGCGGGCCAAGAAAAGACCAAAGCGCAGCCCATTCACGCTGTCATCCTCCTCATCCTGGTCGGCATCGGCTGGGGTGGTGCCAAACCGTTCAAAGATCGTCTCAAGCCGGTTGGCGGGAATCCCCTTGCCGTAATCACGGACGCTGATCCGCGCCCAGGGTGTCTCGTCATGCTGCACTTGCGTCAGTTGCACGATGATGGGCGTTGATGCCGCAGAGTTTGCCTGGGCGTTGTTGAGCAGATTGGTAACGACCTGATTGATGCGCTGAGCATCAATCAAGGCCGGCAGGGCGTCATCCGCGCCGCTGAGGCGAATGTCGCGCCTGGTCAGGCTGCGTTGTTCTTCCACCGCCGCGCGCACCACTTTGGCGAGATCCGCCGGACGTGGGGTGATGTGGAAATTGCCGCCGGTGATGGCGGTGAGATCCAACATGTTATTGATCAGGCGCTCCATGCGTTTCATCTGGGCGGTGATGGTCGCGTTCAACTCAAGCATTAACTCGGCATCGGGCAGGTGACTCAGCCATTGTTGCAGCAGATGATTCGCCAGCCCCATCGACGTGAGCGGCGTGCGCAATTCATGGCTGGCAATGTTGATAAATTCTTCACGCATGTGCTCCAGGCGATAAAATTCGGTCATATCGCGGAAAAAGCACACGGCACCAAACATCTCGCCGGTCGTTTCATGGCGCAAGGGCCGTCCACTCATATCAAGGATGACGCGCGAGCCATCCGCGCGGCGCACCGAGAGATGCATGGAATCGACCGTTTCACCGCGCAAGATCCGGTGGAGGGGCCATTGTTCAAACGGCAACGGATGGCCATCCAGGGTATACACGTCATAGATTGCGGCGCGTTCTTGCTGGGCATATGCGAACGGGACGAATGATGATTGATCCCAGCCCAGCAGACGGTAAAATGCGGGATTGATGCGCATGAGCCGGCCAGACGGATCGAAGATGGCTACGCCGTCGCGCATGCTGTCGATGACGGCATCTAACACGGCGGCATGTTCCTGCGCCACATGTTCGGCATGGCGTTGCGCGCTGATATCCACCAGCGTGAGGATGACACTCGTGATGTTGCCTTCGGCATCACGCACGGGTTGCGCTTTCGCCAGCAGGCTCACTTCTTCACCTGAGGGTAGCGTGCGGGTGACGATGGCATCGGCAACGGCTGCATTCGTCTGCCACACGCGAGCGATGGGCAACTCATTCCAGCGATACGGTTCGCCGGTGGCGGGATTGCGCCAGTGTGGATGCGGCTCAGACGAATCAAGGGGCAATGTTTCCCCGATCTGATAGCCACTGATCTGGGCAAAAGGAGCATTCATGAAGATGATGCGATGGCGCGCATCCGTTTCCAAGATGAAAACCGGCAAACTCTCGATCAGATGCCATAACGCGCGGTCACGGGTGATGGGAAGCTCGCTCGTTATCTCGTCATCTGAAGGGGTGGCATCCGCCTTCTGCCGGCGTCGTTCCTGGCGCATCGAAGGATCATCGCTGTTTTTGGCCATCATGCGTCCCTTTTCTCTCCATCGTCAGCCCGCGCTGCCCACCAATCCGCCGGCTGTTCCCTCCTGGTGCCCATGCCGTTTTCCTGGCACCATCAGTATGGCACACGCATGGCAGCGACGACACGATCAATCCGCACTATTCTGGTCGGACAGGGCGAACATGCTTCGCGAGACACTGGGATCGAGGTTTCAAACGACACGATACCTGATGAAATCATCGAGCCGCTGCTGTCACTCAGGTAGTATAGCGTATTCGCTTTTGGCTGGCAATTGTGTGAGGCATGAGAAGACTCTGTGACTTCTGAAATAATGCGCCCCCACACTGTTTCATAGGCGTGGGGGCGGGATCGCTCAAGCTCGATGATTATTTGTCGCGCGTTTCGCCGGCCAACTTGGCCTGCGCTGCCGCCAGCCGCGCCACCGGCACGCGGAAGGGCGAGCACGACACGTAATCAAGTCCGACTTTGGCGAAGAAGGCGATGGAGTCAGGATCGCCGCCATGCTCGCCACAGACGCCGACTTCGAGATCGGGATTGGCGGCGCGACCCTCTTTCACGGCAATCTCCACCAAGCGCCCCACACCTTCCTGGTCGATGGTCTGGAAGGGGTTGCTCTTGAGGATCTTCACCAGTTCCGCCTTGCCGTCGGCATCTTTGATGGCGTTGCCATGCACGTCCAGCTTGGGCAGGCCGTCAACATAGCGCAAGAGGAATTTGCCCTCGGCGTCGTCGCGGCTGAAACCGAAAGTCGTCTGCGTCAGGTCGTTGGTGCCGAAGCTGAAGAACTCCGCCACTTTGGCGATCTGCCCGGCAGTGAGGGCGGCGCGGGGCAGTTCAATCATGGTGCCGAACTTATAATCGACCTCGGCACCGCTGGATTTCACCACCTCGGCGGCAGCGGCTTCCAATTGGCGACGCACCTCGGCAAGCTCGTTCACATGCCCCACCAGCGGGATCATGATCTTCGGCTTCGACTTGATGCCTTCCTTCGCCAGTTCGACGGCGGCTTCGAGGATGGCGCGCGTCTGCATGACGTTGATTTCGGGGAAAAGCAGTCCCAGGCGGCAGCCGCGCAGGCCCAACATCGGGTTGGCCTCGCGCATCTGAGCGACGGCTTGCAGCAAGGCGCGCTTCTCGGCAAGCTCTTCGGGGTCCTTGCCCGAATCTTCCAGGCGCGTCACCTCGACCAGCAGTTCCTCATACGAGGGCAGGAACTCGTGCAGCGGCGGGTCGATGAGGCGGATGACGACGGGATACGCCTCGCCGGTCTTGGGGTTGCGCATGGCGCGGAAGATGCCGATGAAGTCTTGCCGCTGCACCGGCAGCAATTCGTCCAGGGCTTGCTGGCGCTCGGCGGGCGTGTGGGCCAGGATCATGCGGCGCACGACCGGCAGGCGCTCGGCCTCAAAGAACATGTGCTCGGTGCGACACAGGCCGATGCCTTCCGCGCCGAATTTGACGGCGCGCTCGGCGTCGCGTGGATAGTCGGCGTTGGCCCACACGCCGAGATCACGGATCTCATCGGCCCAGCCCAGCACGGTGCGCAGGTCCACTTCCTCATCATAGTTCGGTTCCACCACCGCGATGATGCCGGCGAAGACCTCGCCGGTCGATCCGTCGATGGAGATATCTTCGCCCTCGCGCAGCACCTGGCCGGTCTTGATGACGGTCAGCTGCTTGCCCTCTTCATCCACGCGGATGTCTTCGCATCCTGCCACGCAGGGCAGGCCCAGGCCGCGCGCCACCACCGCCGCGTGGCTGGTTGCGCCGCCGCGTGCCGTGAGGATGCCCTTCGCCTGCAACATGCCATGCACGTCATCCGGCGAGGTTTCGGGGCGTACCAGCACCACGCGCTCGCCCGCCTTGCCCAGCCGTTCGGCGGTGTCGGCATCGAAGACGGCTTTGCCATATGCCGCGCCGGGTGAGGCGTTCAAGCCTTTCGCCAGGAACTGGCCCGCTTTGACAGCGGCATCTTTGGCCTTTTGGTCGAAACGGGGCAGCAGCAGCTGCACCACCTGGCCGGGTTCCACGCGCTGCACGGCCTCTTCTTCGGTGATCAGCCCCTCGTTGTGCATATCGACGGCGATCTTTACGGCGGCGGCAGCGGTGCGCTTGGCCGACCGCGTTTGCAGCATGAAGAGCCGCCCCTTCTCGACGGTGAATTCGAGATCTTGCACGTCGCGGTAGTGCTGTTCCAGTTTCGTCGCGATGGCGGCGAACTCGTTATAGACATCGGGCATGTCTTTTTGGAGTTGCTCGATCTTCAGCGGCGTGCGGATGCCGGCCACGACGTCTTCGCCCTGGGCGTTGGGCAGATATTCGGCGTAGAGCTTCTTTTCACCGGTGTTGGGGTCGCGGGTAAAGGCGACGCCGGTGCCGGAATCCCACCCCATGTTGCCAAAGACCATTGTCTGCACGTTCACCGCTGTGCCCAGGTTGTGGGGGATCTTCTGAGCGTTGCGATAGGCGATGGCGCGGTCATTGTTCCACGATGAGAAGACGGCCTCGATGGCCTTGCGCAGTTGTTCCAGGGGATCGGTGGGGAAGGGCTGGCCGGATGCGCTTTCGGAGATCTGCTTGAAATCGACGACCAGTTGTTGCAGCGCCTCGGTGGGGATTTCGGCGTCGGTCTTCACGCCGGCGGCCTCGCGGGCGGCTTCCAGTTTGGCCTCGAAGAGTTTGGGATCGACATCCAGCACGATCTTGGAAAACATCTGGATGAAGCGGCGATAGGCGTCATAGGCGAAATGTTCGTCGCCCGACTGCGCGATGATGCCTTTGACCGTCTCATCATTCAAGCCCAGGTTCAAGACGGTATCCATCATGCCGGGCATGGAAAACTTCGCGCCGGAACGCACCGAGACGAGCAGCGGGTTCGTGGGATCGCCCAGTTTCTTGCCCATCTGGGCTTCCACCGCATGCAGCGCGGCAAGAGCCTGTTCCCACATGCCGTCGGGGAACTTTTTGCCGGCCTCATAATAGGCATTGCAGGCTTCGGTGGTGATGGTGAAGCCGGGGGGAACGGGCAACCCGGCGTTGGTCATCTCGGCCACGCCCGCGCCCTTGCCGCCCAGCAGATCGCGCATCTTGGCGTTGCCCTCGGTGAACAGATAGACCCATTTACGCGGCGAGGCTTTGACTGCCGCCTCAAGTTCGGTTGCTGTTTTGGCCACCGTGCGAAATCTCCTTGTGTGAAATGGCGGCGCGTGCCGCCGGCCTTGCTGGTGTTGGAGCAGATTGCCCCCATTATACAACTTCAGGATGAGCCATCTGGAAACGAACTAAGAGCATCTTGCGCCGCCATTGGGCGAGCGGGGGATGTAGCCTCCGCTCGTGCTGGTCACCGCATCCAGGTGGGTGCTATTGCCTGTAATTTATACGATGCTAGGACTCGTACTCTGGTGTATTTTGCGTTGGCTGGGAATACCCATAAACTATAATATTATATTTTTTATTGATCTCTTCCGAAAATAGTCGTTGAATATCGTGCAATGCGGTTCGAATGTTACCCCTCTTCGTGCAATAGCGGTTTTTCTCGCCCCAATGATGCCACATGCTATCATACTCGGACCGTTAATGCATTGTCCATCTACCAAAAAAACCTGGGCAGAAAAAGTTTCCTGTTGGATCAGTACGCGTCTCGGGATCCCCCCCGTATACGCATAGCGGTTCAGCCTCTGCACAGTATCCGCACTGGTGAACTGCCCTACACCGCTATCATAATACCGCGCGTT
>JAJPKG010000379.1 GCA_021323815.1 Pseudomonadota bacterium | reverse complement strand
CGCGAGAACACCTGCGGCGTCTGCACGGTATAGAGGGTCGCGCGGTCAGGCGTCTCAATGACCATACCCGCAGCATCCACGCGCTTGATGGTGTCGCGCACGGGCATCACTGCTGTTGCCGCGCCCGTTGCACGCACAGCTTCCAGCCCAGCGGCGATGAGCGTTTCCGTCACCGGCGGGCGCGCGGCGTCATGAATGATGACGGTGCCGCAGTCCGGTGGCAGCGCGGCGAGGCCGATCATGAGCGTGTCACGCAGGGATGATCGAACCGTCTCTCCCTCCCTGCTGGGGAGGAGGTTGGGGGGTGGGGCGGCCACGTGAACCGCATCCCAGCTTTTGCGCGTCACCAGCGCTTGCGCAGCGGTCAGCCGCGCCCCCGCGACCACCAGCACAATCGTCGTTACCAGCGGCGACGCTGCGAAAGGGTGCACGGCATGGGCCATCACCGGCTCGCCATGCAGATCCGTCCACAGCAGATCGTCACCAGCGGCATCGCCCAGCGCCAGGATGATCGCGCCGGCCCGCCCGCCGGAAGCTAAACCCTCTGGCTCGGAAAAAGAACCCCGATGGGCTGGTGCGTGGTCTACAGTATCACACATCCTGAATCGCCCGCCTATTTCAGGTTCCGCAATCTGCCTCACGCGAAATGTAGATCAAATAGCTGACTCAAAGCAAGTCTGCCCGCAGCGGTCAGGGTGACAGCGCGCGATTTCGTCGCACGTTGCATCCATCCCTGCGTCAGGCAACCGAAACATAAAAAAAGCTCCCCCTCTCCATCTCAGATGGGGAGGGGATTGGGGGGTAAAACTACGATGTGCGGCGCATGGCCCCTGAAGCGGCTTTGGGATGCGCGAAGATCATGCGCCCGGCGGCGGTTTGCAGCACGCGCGTTACGGTCACTTCCAACTCCGCGTTCATGTAGGCCTTGCCGTTTTCCACCACGATCATCGTGCCGTCATCCAAATAGCCGACACCCTGGCCCAACTCTTTGCCTTCCTGGATGATCTTGACAAACATATCCTCGCCGGGCAGCAGGGCGGGCTTGACGGCATTGGCCAGTTCATTGATGTTGAGGACCTTCACGCCCTGCAACTCCGCTACCTTGTTCAGATTGAAGTCGTTGGTGATGATGGGCGCGTGAATCAGCCGGGCCATTTTCACCAACTTGGCATCAACCTCGTGAATGTTGTCAAAATCCTGGTCGGAGACTTCCACCGGAACGTTCGTCTCTTTTTGCAAGCGATTCAGGATGTCGAGGCCCCGGCGACCGCGATTGCGGCGCAAGGTGTCGGCGGAATCCGCAATGCGTTGCAGTTCTTCCAGCACAAAGCGCGGTACCACCAGCGTGCCCATGATGAAACCGGTGCTGCTGATCTCGGCGATGCGCCCGTCGATGATGGCACTGGTGTCGAGCAGCACTTTTTCCTGCTGCTTTTCAACAACAACGTTCTTTGCGTTGCGCCCGCGCCGGGCGGGGCGTTCTTCCACCGGCTCGCCGTCTTCCGTTTCCACCGGCTCGCGCGGGCGGCGGCGGAACATGCCAGCCACCGCGTGCTGCATCTCTTCGCGCTTGAGCACGCTCACCGCCACGCCCAGATAGCCAAACAACAGCGCCGCCAGAATCGGCAGCCACTCATTCAAGCCGCCCCAGCGAATCTGTGACAAGGGCAGCGTCAGCAGCAACGCGATCAAGAGGCCGACGATCAAGCCGCCCGCCGCAGCCAATAAGTCATAGAATCGCGCTTGACGAATCTGTTTGACGATCCAGCTAATGAGTCCATAGATGAGGTAAGGGGCCACCAGCACCACAATGCCGACGCCCACTGCCCAGGGCCAGGCGAGGTGCATGCCCGCAATGCGCGGAAATGGATCGGGTCTGGCATTGGATGCCACAAACCAGGTCGCCGCGCCAGCCGCGACGGCGATCCCCGCACCGACTACGTGAAAAACTCTCTTTGCCATAATAAATGCCTCCGGTTCCGAACATCGGCGTTCATGCATCCTCGAACGCGGCTTCGGCTATGCGCGTGGAGTGGTAATGTCTCCGGCATCACCGGCATCTCGACTGCTACCCTCCCGCGCGAGGGATGATGCATGCAAGCGAACCTGCATGGTGTTGATGAACGATCCTTCTTGACCAACGAGACGAAATGAACGATTGGTTTGCGTGTTGTTGCCTCGCAGCAACAGATGTGACATACAACCACCGAAGCTGTCATCGGAAACTGTGAGGCAGTGAACAATGGATGACAAAAGAGGTGTCACACAATCTTGTGACACAGGTACCTATCTTCCATAGTTTACCAGACGACACCCCCTCAGGTCAATGTCTGTTACCCAAACCTCCCGGAAGGGAACGGAAATTCCCGCTGTTCTGCGGGGAGATGTGCCAGCTCGACGGGCGAGGCACGCCATCACCCTTACAGACCAAGATTGCCAGGGGGACCATCACTCCTACGAATCTTCGTTGTTGCCTCCTTCCAATGCGGCATGCACTGCTTCCGCCACGCTGCCGGCGGGGATGATGCGCAATCCTTGCACGGTGCGCGCCTGTGCGGCGTTGCTCTGGGGAACGATGCAGCGATGAAAGCCGAGGCGTGCCGCTTCGCGCAAGCGCACGTCGATGCGCGTGACCGAGCGTAGCTCACCGCCCAGGCCCACTTCCCCTATGAGCGCAAGATCTCCGCCGATCTGGCGCTCTTTGAAACTGGATGCGATGGCCGCCGCCACACCCAGATCCACCGCCGGCTCGCTCAACTCGATGCCGCCGACGACGTTGACATACACGTCGTGCTGGCCCAGGCGCAGCCCGGCGCGCTTGGAAAGCACCGCCAGCAACATCAGCAGGCGCGTGTGATCCACGCCCGTAACGGTGCGCGCTGGCGTGCCGTAACTGGTGGCCGAGGCGAGCGCCTGCACTTCCACCAGCAGCGGGCGCGTGCCTTCCAGGCTGATCGTCACCGCCGCGCCGCTGGCGCGATGGGCGCGATCCGCCAGGAAGATGCCACTGGGATCAGCAACTTCCACCATTCCTTCGCCGCGCATCTCGAAGATGCCTACCTCCGTCGCCCCAAAGCGATTTTTGACGCTGCGCAACAAGCGATAGCTGTGAAAGCGCTCGCCTTCCAGATAGAGCACCGCGTCCACGATGTGCTCCAGGGCGCGTGGGCCGGCGACTGTGCCGTCTTTGGTGACGTGACCGATCAGCCAGACCGCCGTCTGCGAGGCTTTTGCCAAGCGCATCAGTTGCACTGTGCACTCGCGTACCTGGCTGATGGAACCGGGCACCGAGCCGATGCTGTTGGTGGCGATGGTCTGGATCGAATCGACGATCATCAGGCGTGGCTGCAAAGAGCGTGCCGTCTCGATGATGACATCGACATCTGTTTCCGCCAAAAGCATCACGCGCTCGCCATCCAGCCCCAGCCGGTCGGCGCGCATCTTGATCTGCTGTGGCGATTCTTCCGCCGAGACGTAAAGCACGGGCTGATCCGGCGTGCCGATGCGCGCGGCGGCCTCGCTCAGCAAGGTTGTTTTTCCGATGCCCGGTTCTCCGCCCACCAGCAGGATTGATCCCGGCACGATGCCGCCACCCAGCACGCGGTCGATCTCGCCATAGCCGGTGCTGATGCGCTGGTGGTCGCCGCCGCGCACGTCTTTCAGCCGCACGGGCTTCGCTGCCAGCGCGGTGCGCGCCGCCTCGCTCTTGCCGTTGCTCGCCGTGCCGGGGATGACGGTCTCGACATACGAGTTCCACGCCCCGCACTCCGGGCAGCGACCGACGAACTTGGGCGACTGCGCGTCACACTGCTGGCATACAAAGATCGTGCGTGATTTCATGGTGCATTATCCTCAGTTATAGTATGCCGCATCGGCTGCTCGCGTTGCCCGCCATGTGGGCCGCCGAATGGTGGAGCTTGCAATAAGTTTACAGGTCCCCTAAGTGTATTCTATCACCTGGCGATTGTATCGGCAACTTGAGCAGCGGCTAGCCCGAAAAGCGGTGGATGCTCTTGCCAGCGGGAGAAACGTTTACGTCGATTATGTCGATTATGTCGATTATATGAGCCTCTCTGCATTCTCCCCCTCTCCAGCCAAGCCGGAGAGGGGGCCGGGGATGGGGCTTATCTCAGCAAATCGCGGGCGATGACCACGCGCTGAATCTGGTTGGTTCCCTCATAGATCTGGCAGATCTTGGCGTCGCGCATCATACGCTCAACGGGGAACTCTTTCATGTAGCCATAGCCGCCGAGGATCTGCACGGCGTCGCCCGTCACCTTCATGGCGACATCTGAGCAATACATCTTCGCCATCGCAGAGAAGCGGCCAAAGTTCGGCACGCCGTCATCAATCATGCGGGCGACGTGATAGAGCAACTGGCGCGCGGCCTCGACCTCGGTGGCCATGTCGGCCAGCATGAACTGGATGCCCTGAAATTCGGCGATGGGGCGACCAAACTGCACGCGCTCTTTGGCATATTTCACGGCGACATCCAGCGCGCCCTGCGCGATGCCCAGCGCCTGCGCGCCGATGCCGGGGCGGGTGCGGTCCAGCGTCATCATGGCGATCTTGAAGCCCTCGCCCTCGCGGCCCAGCAGATTTTCCGCGGGGATGACGCAATCTTCCATCACCAGCTCGCCGGTTTGCGAGCCGCGAATGCCCATTTTATGCTCCACGCGCCCCAGTCGGAAGCCGGGCCGGTCTTTTTCCACGATGAACGCACTGATGCCCCGCGTGCCGGGTGCTTCCGTGTCGGTTTTGGCGAAGATGACGTTGACGTGCGCGATGCCGGCGTTGGTGATGAAGTGTTTCAGGCCGTTGAGCACATAGGTGTCGCCGCGCTTTTCCGCGCGCGTCTTCATCGCGGCGGCATCCGAGCCGGAACCGGGTTCCGTCAGGCCATAGGCCGCCATCCATTCGCCCGAAGCCAGGCGCGGGAAGTAGCGTTCTTTTTGCTCCGGCGTGCCGGCCAGCATGATCGGCAGCGATCCCAACTGCTGCACCGCCAGCAAGAGGGATGTGGTGGCATCCACCTTCGCCAGTTCCTCGATCACCTGCAAGATGGTCAGCTCGCTCGCGCCGACGCCGCCATATTCTTCGGCGAAAGGCAGCCCCAGGATGCCGTTTTCCGCCAGCAATTCTTTCATATCCCAGGGGAACTCGCCCGTCGCATCGATTTCCGCCGCTCGCGGGGCCACGCGCTCTTGTGCCAGCTTGCGGACGGTCTCTAGAATCAAGCGCTCTTCTTCCACGCGCGTCGCTGTTGCCATCTCATGTGCTCCTTTGCGAATAGAGAACGGGAACGCGAAGCTCGCGAAGGAAACGAAGAGACACGAAGATTTCAAGAAGAAGTTGCACGAAATGCTGATGCTGCATCTGGCAGTGCCATTGCTTCTTCAGCTCTTCTTGCATTTGCTCACCCTTCGCGTCCTCCTTCAACCTTCGTGTCCTTCGCGTTCCTGTCCCGTTTTCTTGCTGATCTACCGCAATTGTAGCATATCTCAGGCGAAATAGCGCATGAGGGCGAGCACGGAATTGACGTACCACCAGTTGAAAATGCCTCTGGTGCGTACCGCTCGCTCCCCTTCGTTATAGGCGCTGATGAGATCCGGCAAATAGCCGTGAAAGTCGTTCCAGAGGATCGCCAGGTAAGAGACCCCAAGCTCGATGTTGTCATAGAGCCGGTTGGGGTTGTAGCGCGTGCCGAGGTAGCGGTTGAGCCAGGCAGTGGTGTACCACATCAGTTGCATGGTGCCGACGCCGCCATCCCACGAGATGACGTGTTGCACCCAGGAACTTTCGCGCCAGGCGATGGCCAGAACGAGGTTGCGCGGCAGCCTGTGCTGGTCGGCAGCGGCGATGAGCATGGCGCGCACCTCAGACCGTGTGCTCCATTGCAATCCAGAGCCGCCGCCGTTACCCGGCGAATTGTTCGCGTTCGCGCCGACGCAGATGGTCTGGCCGGCGAAGATCAGATTGGGATTGGCGATGTGGTTCAGTTGCACGAGCGTCCAGGTGGTGGTGTGAAAGCGCTGGGCGATCTGCCACAAGGTGTCGCCCCAGCGGATGGTATACGCCGGGCAAGAGGCGTGCGCGGGCGTGAGAGCGCGAGCGATCCCCACGCCGCCACAGAACAATGTGACGGCCAGCAGCGCCAGCATCAGGTGTCGTCGCCCGCGACCATCTTTCAGCCGGCGAAAAGGGCTGTCCTTGCGGGGAAGGCTCACGCGCGGCAACAGCGGCGCGTTCGTGGGCCGCTGCCAGCGATCATCACTGCCGATGAGATACGGTTTCACCATCGGTGGAAACTCCCTTCACAACGACGGCGTTCACCAAGATGCCGTCGATCCCTTCACCCCAGCACATCGGCAGGCGGGGTGGGAATCTGAAGGGAACAAAGATGATCAGGCGCGATTGGCGCGTTCGGCGCGCAGGGCGATCTCGAGCTGGCGTAAGGCTTG
>JAJPKG010000287.1 GCA_021323815.1 Pseudomonadota bacterium | reverse complement strand
TCTCGTCGCTGGGGCTGCCGGGGCTGAATAGCTTCGCCGGCGAATTCCTGGCGCTGCTGGGCGCGTTTCGCAGCAACATCACCTTCGGCGTGTTGGGCACGCTGGTGGTGATCCCAGCGGCATGGTATCTGC
Organism: Pseudomonadota bacterium; assembly: GCA_021323815.1. Taxonomy (GTDB): domain Bacteria; phylum Chloroflexota; class Ktedonobacteria; order Ktedonobacterales; family JACDGC01; genus JAJPKG01. The sequence continues at coordinate 4,257 of JAJPKG010000287.1, read as the reverse complement.
TGCGCTTTTTCCAGGGCGTAATGGAAGGCCGGCAACCTGCCGCCACGCATGAAGCGGAAGCGACGCCAACAGCAACGCGGGTCACACGCGACCTGAACGTGGGTGAGGTCGCCATTCTGGTGCCGTTGCTGGCGCTGATGGTGCTGATTGGCCTCTTTCCCGCGCCGCTACCTGACCGCATCGAACCGGCGGTGACGCAAAATGTCATGATCGCGCTGCATCCCGCGCACGCGCCGGGCATGCACCCACGCATTCAGGCGCAGAAATAATCATCAGAGCGCGGGCGAGGCATGCCATTGCTCCTCCGTTACGTGGCATGGTTTCAACCGCCCGCAGAAATAATCAGGAAGTCGAGTGTTGCGATATGGCCTTCACCTATGCCATCAGCGGGGGTGATTGGGCGCGCATCGCGCCGGAACTGGCGTTGCTGGTGGCGGCGCTGCTGGTGATGCTGGTAGACGCGCTCATCCCCGCGCGGCTGCGCGGCGCGCTGGTGATCATCGGCGTGATGGGCGTGCTGGCGGCGCTTGCCGGCGTCATCATGCTCTACGCTTCCAGCGGATCGCCCAGCGCATTCGGCGGCATGGTCACATCTGATCCGCTGGCGCTGTTTGCTACCCTTGTCATTCTGGCGGCGACGGGGTTGTCGCTGCTGCTTTCCCCAGGGTATATCGAGCGCCAGGGCACGCGCCAGCAGGGGGAATTTTATGCGCTGGTGATGCTGGCGGCGACCGGCATGGTGCTGATGGCGGCGAGCACCAACCTGATGATGATCTTCCTGGGGTTGGAACTGCTCTCTCTGCCGCTCTATGTGCTGTGCGCCTTCGCGCCGGGACAGCAGCGCGCCCAGGAATCCGGCATGAAATATTTCTTGCTCAGCTCGTTCGCTTCCGGCTTTCTGCTCTATGGCATGGCGCTGATCTATGGCGCGACGGGCGCAACCAACCTGGGCGGCATCAATCATTTCGTGGCGACGCATGCGATGAGCGCGACCGCTGGTTTTGGGCCGATCTTGCTGGGTGGCATGGCCCTGCTGGCCGTCGGTCTGGCCTTCAAGGTCTCGGCCATCCCCTTTCACGCCTGGACGCCGGATGTCTATCAGGGCGCGCTGACGCCGGTGACGGCGCTGATGTCGGTCGGCACCAAGATGGCCGCGTTCGTCGCTTTGATCCGCGTCTTTGACGTGGCGCTGGCTCCCGTCCGCGCCGACTGGCAAGGGATCATGTGGGCGCTGGCGATCCTGACGATGGTCGGCGGCAACATCCTGGCGGCCACGCAGACGAACGTGAAGCGCCTACTGGCCTATTCCAGCATCGCCCACGCGGGCTATCTGCTGATCGGCATCGCCCTGGGCACCCAGGCGGGCATTGCCGCGCTGCTCTATTACATGGCGGCCTATGCGGTGATGAACGTGGGCGCGTTCGGCGTGGTGCTGGCGCTTGAGCGCGTGGCCGGCCTGGGCACCAACCTGGATGATTATCGTGGACTGGCATCGCGCCGTCCGGCACTCGCCGCAGCTTTAGCCGTCTTCCTCTTCGCGCTGGCGGGCATCCCTGGCACGGCGGGCTTCGTGGCGAAATATGCGATCTTCGCCGCCGCTGTTACAGGCGGGCATGCGGAACTGACCATTATCGGCGTCGTCGCCAGCATGATCGGTTTCTATTACTACCTGCGCGTCATCTGGGCTATGTATTTCGTTCCCGCGCCGGATATGCCCGCTGCCGAAGCCGCGAACGCCAATCCGCATCTGTCGCTGGCCGGGCTGAACAGCGCGGTCGTCACCAAGCTGGCCGCATCCGGCACCCCGCTGGCGTTCAGCGCGGGTCTCGCCCTGGCGCTGGCGCTGATCGGCACGCTAGGGCTTGGCATCTTTCCTGCTCCCCTGATCTCTCTGGCACGGCAGGCGGCAGGCTTACCGTAGTTGCGGAGCCTCACCCCAACCCCCTTTCTACCGCAGGTGGAGAGGGGGAGATCGTTCGGCTAACGATCATCGTGGATTTACGCGATCAATCAGTTACCAGATCTCCCCTATCCGGCAAAGCTGAGGAGGAGGCAGGGGTGGAGCGAAGAGGAGGCAGTTAGCATGATCCCTCTGCAAGACATCAACACGCCCCAACGGCAGAAGTTTCCGTGGGTGAACATCGGCTTGATCCTGGCAAACATCGCGGTCTTCATCAAAGAGATTACCCTGCCGCCAGCGCAATCCAATTGCCTGGTCTATGCGTATAGCTTCGATCCGGCGGTGCTGGCGAACCGCATCGCTGAACCGTCGGCCTATGCACAGTATTGCCAGCATTCGATGTTTCATCCCCCAGCGGCATGGATCACCATCTTCACGGCGATGTTCTTGCATGCGAGCGTCCTGCACATCGGCGGCAACATGCTCTTTCTGTTCATCTTTGGCGACAACGTGGAAGATCGCTTCGGCCACCTGGGCTATCTGGCATTTTATCTGGTGTGTGGCGTCGCAGCGGCGCTGCTGCAAACGGCGGTGCTCGTCGCCACCAATGTCGGCGGGGCGGATGTGCCGAACCTGGGCGCGAGCGGTGCCATCGCCGGGGTGTTGGGGGCCTATCTGCTGCTCTTTCCCCGCGCCAAAGTGCGCACACTGGTCTTCCTGGGGATCATCTTCTTTTTCACCACGCTTTCGGCTGGGCTGGTGATCCTCGTGTGGTTTGTGCTGCAACTGCTGGACGGCTATCTGTCGCTGAACTCGGCGGGGGCGAACAGCGGCGGCGGCGTGGCCTATTTCGCGCACATCGGCGGTTTTCTGGCCGGCTTCGTCATCACCCTGCTGCTGAAGCCGTTGATCGGACGCGAGACCCCTGAATATATGCTACAGTAAACGCGAAGGAGTTTCGCCGAAGACCTATGACCGATCCCTACGTCGCCTATCGTGAAGCGTTGTCGTTGCGCGGGTTGCGCGTGACCCCGCAGCGGCTGATGATTTTGCACGTCATTGACGAAGGGAACGGCCACCTGACGGCGGAGCAGATTGGCGACCGCATCCGCGCCAAATTTCCCGCCATCCACCAGGGAACGATCTATCGCACGCTGGAATTGCTGCGCGAGGCCGGTTTGGTGAGCGAGACGCATCTGGGCGACCGCTCTGCCGTCTATGAACTGATGGGCAACCATCCCCATCATCATCTGGTGTGCGACCGCTGCGGCAGCATCACCGAGGTGGGCGACACCCTGCTCGATCCCTTGCGCGCTGCGCTGCTGACCGAATTCGGCTTCCGTGCCCGCACTGAGCATTTCGCCATTTTTGGGCTGTGCGCCCAGTGCGCGCAGCAACGAAACAGTGCCAGCGGCATTGAATGAACGCGCAAGGCACAGCAGCCGCACGCTTTCTTGACGCGACATCCTGTTCAGAGATAAACTTTGATCGCGGTCCTGTTGCCATTCAGAAGCACCGGAGCCGTGAAGATGCCGTGAGGAGCAGCTATGCAGCGTTATGCCGTCGCAGCGTGGCTGCGCATGACCAGAGTCTTTCATAAGATCGAACACCGGCTGACACAACACCTGCGCCGCTACGATCTGAGTCTGGCGCATTTTGACGTGCTGGCTCAGCTTCAGGGCAACGAGGGCATCACCCAGCAAGAACTGGCAGATCGTCTGCTCGTCACCAAAGGCAACATCTGCCAGATCCTGGACCGGATGATGGAGCGCGGGTTGCTGGTGCGCCGGCAAGAGGGCCGCACCAATCGCGTCTTCCTCACGGAACGCGGTCGCCAACTGGCAGGCGTGCTCGTTCCAGAGCAAGAAGCCCTCATGGCGGAACAATTCGCCGCGCTTTCTCCCGCCGAACGCCACTATCTGCTGCGTGCCCTGCACGTGCTGGACCGCTCCCTGCCGTGATGCTTGCCAGCGGGCGACCAGACCGCGTTTATGCGTTTGCCTGTTCCTTCAGGGCATCCTCCGCCGCTGCCAGTGTGCGGGCGATGTCGTCGGCGCTGTGGGCCAGCGAGACGAACGCGGCCTCAAACTGTGACGGCGCGAGATACACGCCGCGTTGCAGCATGGCGCGGAAGAAGCGCGCGAAACGCTCCGTGTCGGCCTGGCGCGCCGAGGCATAATCCGTCACGGGGCCGGAGGTGAAGAAAAATCCCCACATGCCTCCCGCACTGGCGGCAGTGAAGGGGATGCCGGCGGTTTGCGCGGCTTGCGTGAAGCCCGTCGCCAGCCGCGAAGCCAGCAGATCCAGCGTTTCATAGACGCCGGGGGCCTGCAAGGCGCGCAAGGTCGCAATCCCCG
>JAJPKG010000305.1 GCA_021323815.1 Pseudomonadota bacterium | reverse complement strand
GGCATTCATCGAGCGGGGCGTGGTGCCACCAGAGGAAGATGCGTGAGATGGCTGGCAAGAGCGTGATCGTCAACGGCGTGAAACTTGGCGTGGAGCAATGGGGTGATGATGCCCCGGAGCGACCCACGCTGGTGCTGCTGCACGGCTTCACCGGCAGCGCGCTCACCTGGGCCGGGCATGCCGAACGCTTCGCCGCCGCAGGGATGCGCGTCATCGCGCTGGATATGCTTGGGCATGGCAGATCCGCCGCGCCGCTGAAACCGGAGCGTTATGGCATCGAGCATTGCCGGGAGGATATCCTCGCGGCGCTGCGCCAGCTCAGGGTGCCTGCGGGGCGGGCGATGCTGCTGGGCTATTCGATGGGCGGGCGCATCGCGCTTTTCGCGGCGTTTTCCGGCTTCTTCGGGGGACTCATTCTCGAAAGCGCGTCGCCGGGGATCGCGGACGAGGCCGAGCGCGCGGCACGGAGGGCCGGCGATGCCGCGCTGGCCGAGCGCATCGAACGCGACGGAGTGCCGGCCTTCGTGGACTATTGGGAAAACCAGCCCCTGTTCGCCACGCAACGCGCCCTGCCGGATGCGGTACAATCAGCAGTGCGGGCGCAGCGTTTGCAGAACGTGGCGCGCGGGCTGGCGAACAGCTTGCGGGGGGTGGGAACCGGCGCGCAGCCCGCGTTGCACGACCAGTTGTCGCGCCTTGCCATCCCCACGCTCATCATCGCCGGCGCGTTCGACGCGAAATATGTCGCCCTGGCGCGGGAAATGGCCGCAGCCATTCCCCACAGTGAATTGCAGATCGTTCCCGATGCGGGACACACCGTTCACCTGGAACAACCCCAGGTTTTCGATACGCTGATCATCCAATTTTGTCAGAGACACGAGGTGAAACGATGACTGCCAGCAAGAAGGCAAACCAACCAGCAGACACCAACGGCGCGACCGAGCAACTGCCGGAGATTCCGGCGTGGGAAAAGGTCGCGGGCAAAGACTACGAAGACATCATCTATGAAAAGGCCGAGGGCATCGCCAAGATCACCATCAACCGGCCAGAGGTCCACAACGCCTTTCGCCCCGACACCCTGAACGAATTGATCGATGCCTTCACCGACGCTCAGGAAGATCCTGAGATCGGGGTGGTCATCTTCACCGGCGCGGGGACGCGGGCGTTTTGTTCGGGCGGCGACCAAAAGACGCGCGGGCACGGCGGCTATGTGGGCAAAGACGGCGTGCCGCGCCTGAACGCGCTGGACCTGCAACGGATCATCAAATATATGCCCAAGCCGGTGATCGCGATGGTGGCGGGCTATGCCATCGGCGGCGGGCACGTGCTGCACCTGCTGTGCGACCTCACCATCGCGGCGGATAACGCGCGCTTTGGTCAGGCCGGCCCCCGCGTGGGCAGCTTCGACGCCGGCTGGGGCGCAACCTACCTGGCCCGCGTGGTCGGCCACAAGAAGGCCCGCGAGATCTGGTATCTCTGCCGCCAATATAGCGCCCAGGAAGCGCTGGACATGGGATTGGTCAACGCCGTTGTGCCGCTGGAGCGCCTGGAAGCGGAGACGGTGCAGTGGTGCCGCGAGTTGCTGGAAAAATCGCCCATCGCGCTGCGCTTCCTCAAAGCCGCTTTTAACGCCGATACCGATGGTCTGGCGGGCCTGCAACAACTGGCGGGCGATGCGACCATGCTCTATTACATGACCGACGAGGGCAAAGAGGGCCGCAACGCCTTCGTGGAAAAGCGCAAGCCCAACTTCAAGAAATTCCCCCGCCTGCCATAATATGCGCATCGCTGAGGTCCGGGTTCACCCCTATCGCATCCCGTTCCGCCAGCCGTTCGTCACTGCGCATGGCACGCTGGCGGCGCGGGAAGGGGCGATCATCGAACTGGTGACGGATGAGGGCATCACGGGCCTGGGCGACATGGCGGCGGTGACAGAGTTTGGTGCGGTGGATCTGCCCACGCTGCTGGCGGCGCTGGACGGCATCAGGCCGGCGCTATTGCAAACGGAAGCCCAGCCTGATGCGAAAACGCTGTTCCGCTGGGTTCTCCATGGCCTCCAAAGGGCGCAGATAGCACCGCCGGCCTTGCGGTTTGCCTTAGAGACGGCGGCAACAGACGCGCTGGGGCGCGTGGCGGACATCACGGAAAAGGATCGCTCGCGCACCCTGCGTGTGCCGGTCAATGCCACCATCGGCGTCGCGGACCGTGATGCCGCATCAGCAGCCGCACAGGCAGCGGTCATGGCAGGCTATGGCACCATCAAACTCAAAGTGGGCATGTCGGCAACGATTGCTGATGAGGTAAGGCGCATCAAGGCAGTGCGTAAGGCTATTGGTCCGGCAACACAACTGCGGTTGGATGCCAATGAAGCGTGGACCTGTGACCAGGCACGGCATATTCTGGTTGCATGCCACGAATGCGATCTGGAATATGTCGAGCAACCGCTGCCACGCGACGATCTGGCTGGAATGCGCGCATTGCGCGAAGCGACGGGCATTCCCATCGCGGCGGATGAAGCGATCACTGACATATCCAGTGTGGCACGCGTTTGTGAGGCAGAGGCCGCCGACGTGCTGATCCTGAAACCGCAACTGCTGGGCGGTTTCGGAGCGATGAGAAACGCCGCTTACTATGCGCAACGGGCGCAAAAATTCGCGGTCGTCACATCATCGCTGGAATCCGGCGTGGGCGTCGCGGCGACGCTACGTATGATTTCACGCTCGCGTTTTGTTCCCCCACGTCAAAAGATGCCAGCCTGTGGTCTGGCGACCCTGCATCTGCTGGAAGACGACCTCATCATTGAAGATCTTCCGATTCAGGACGGCATGATGCAGGTGCCCGCCGTCCCAGGGTTGGGTGTGACGCTGGATCGGGCGGCGCTGGAGAAATATCGCTATGTTCCTTCCTGATTGGTTAAGCCGTGCCGCCGCGAATTTTCCCGATAAACTGGCGGTGCGCTGCGGCGGTGTGGATTGGACCTTCGCGGAGTTGGAGCGCCAGGCAACAGCGATGGCGCGCCATCTGGCATCGTTGGGGGTGGCATCGGGCGACCGGGTGGCGTTGTTGGCGGCCAATGGGCTGCCGTTCATCGCGGTCGTGCATGCCCTCACGCGGCTGGGCGCGACGCTGGTGCCACTGAACACGCGGCTATCCGTGAGGGAATTGCGCTGGCAACTGACCGACGTTGGGGCGAAACTGCTGCTGCATGATGACATCTTCGCGGAAATGGCCCAGGAGATTGTGCAGGGAATGCCATCGGATGGGCCGTTTGGGGAGGGCGCGCAGCGGGAGGAACAGG
>JAJPKG010000056.1 GCA_021323815.1 Pseudomonadota bacterium | reverse complement strand
CGCGCCTCGCAGATGTCGCCTTGCGGCGAGACGTAGAGCAGGTAAGGATGCGGCATTACACGTTCTTCGTTTCTTCTTCGCGTTCGCGCGCTTCGCAGGGGAGCGTCACGCGCACCAGGGTTCCCTTGCCCGGCGCGCTGCGCGCCTCGATGGTTCCCCCGTGCCGTTCCACCACCGCCTTGACCATTGTCAGACCCAGGCCGTGACCGCGCGTTTCGCGGGCATTTTCGGCGCGATAAAACGGCTCGAAAATGCGTGCCAGATCTTCGGGAGCCATGCCCCGACCCTGATCAGCGACATCCAGCGTGATGTGGTCGGAATCAGGCTGCCACAGGCGCACCGTCACGGGGGCATTCCGGCTGAATTTTACCGCATTCGACAGCAGATTCACAACAACCGCTTCATAGCGCGCTTTATCCCAATAGGCGGTCGCGTCTTCGTCCAGCCGCATGCCGGGCAGATCGGCGGGCGGGGTCAGCTCCAGCGTCAATGGTGTGCGGGTGAGCACCTGTTCGTCAGCGAGCACCTGGCGTGTCAGGGCCACTGGCTGCACGCGCGTCAGGTGCAACTGGATGGGCGCGCACACCTGCTGGCCGGCGAAATCCAGAAACAGATCGACGAAGCGCCCGAAACGCTGGCAGGACGAGTGCAGCCGCCGGGCGTATTCCGGCAGCAGGGGGTCCGGTTGGTCGGCATCAGCGCCATGCGCGATCTGCGCCGAAAGCAGGGTCATCAGATGCAACGGATCTTTGATGTCGTGCGCCGCCAGCGCCATCCACGCGGCCTGCTGGCGCATGGTTTCCTGTTGTCGCTGCTTCCAGGCGCGCAAGTGATGCCGCGCCTTCGCCGCATCTGCCTGCGCGGCGGCGAGGGCGTTGCTGAGCTGCTGTTGCAGGCTGAGATGGATCGTGGTGAATTGCACTGCCAGGAGCACCAACGCGCAATCCCATCCCAACGAAAGCGGCGTGGGACTGAGCACGAAGAACCCTTCGGTCGCCAGGGAGATCCAACCGACGCGCTGCATGCCGGGACTGCACGCGGCGCTATATTGCCGCGCCTGCTCAATCAGGCCCCAGGCGATGGTGATCCCCAGCGTGATGGGAACGAAGCGCGCGATGGCAAAGGCCAGCGGATCGCTCAGCACATGCGGCGCGCCGAAAGGCAGGAAGAGCACGCCGAGAAACAGCGCGCTATAGAGCCATTCCAGCAACCGCAGGCTCAGCGGCAAGGGGGCATGAGCATGAAGATGCGCCGCGCCCTCTTGCAGCGGAAACAGGCAGACCAGCCCAGCGATGAGGCTCACCAGCAGTGTTGTCAGCGCCGCTGCTGCTGGCAGGTGATAGCGCGTGCTGCCCACCAGCGCGGCTCCCGCCATGATACTCAGCAATCCCATGACGCGCAGCCCATTGTGCAGCGCGTGATAGCCGATGCGCGCGCACATCGGCATCGTCAGCCAGGCCAGCACCCCTGTCGCAATCACCAGCCCGCCCGCGCCTTCAGGGCGCAAGGGATGTAAGGCCCCCAGCGGCGTGGTGACGATGCCGGCGGTCATCGTGACAGCAATCGCCGCCAGCGTGCGGCGCAGCATGAACGAACGCCGCAGCCAACCCTGAGAGACGAAGAAGGAATGCATGCAGGCGTGACGCCACTGTGATAAACGGCCAAAAATCCAATCCAGCAGCAGTGATCCCATCCCTGTCTCCCCACAACCCTTTTCTGCAGCGCGAAAATCATCGCGCGCCGCTGTACAGCCAATTATCCTTCACTTCCTATCCGGCGTCAAGCTTTGTGTAATGACTGTGAGGAAGAGCGATCGGTTATCCCACGCGCTCCGGCCACCAGGCGACCATATCCTGCCGGTGGGCGTAATGCAGCAACGGCGGCACAGCGGGCAGAGCGATGCCAGCGGCAGCAGCAAGCGTGTTTTTGGTGATCTCCGCTTCGGCGGGCTGCAAATCCCAGGGGGGATGGCGGATGTCACCGCGCAAGATCTCGCCGCGCTGATTCACGGCGTAGAGGCAATAGCGCTCGGTGAGGAAGTGTTCCAGCGAGCCGGGCGCGGCATGGAAGACAGGGCCGGTGGGGCGATAGGTGGCAGAGAAGCAAGCATGATGCGTAGGGCGGCGCGCGCGCTGGCTGGCATAGCGCGTCGTGTCACCCTGCGCTGTCACCTGAAACGCGGCGGTGAAATAAGGCAGGTGAAAGAACGTTCGCGCCAGTGTGACCGCGATGGGATTCCCGGCATCCAGGCTGAAGAACCAGACGCCGGGTTTCCCTTGCGCCGTCACATACGTGCGGACGTTGATCTCCGAGAAAAACGACAGCCAGGGCACAGCGGGCAGCAAGCGTGGACGCACGTTGCTCATGGTGAACGGTACCACGCCCACCCATGCCCGACCATCATAGGTTTCCAGCGTCAGCCCCGACGGGATCAATCCCGCCAGGGCATTGGGCGGCAGCGGCCAGTGCGCGAACAGCAGCCGCTGCCACGTCTGGCGCGTCACCCAGGGGCGCGATGGGCGCGGCCAGGGGTCGGGCGAAGCGGCCAAAATCTGTGCTGACCTCATGGCTGGCACTGTGCCAGCAGCCACGCGACGACATCCGCCCTGGCGACAGCGCGCTGCTTCTCGTCTTCCGGCGCGTCGGCGGGGGCCGCGAGGTCGCGCACCTGGAATCGCCCGCTTTCCAGTTCGCCGGAGCCGATGATGACGGCCCAGCGTGCCCCGCTGTTGTTGGCGGCTTTCATCTGCGCTTTCAGGCTGCGCTCGCCAAAGGCCATCTGCACGCGCAGATCTCCGGCGCGCAGGTCGTGTGCCAGCACGGCGGCAGCAATCTTGGCTTCGGCACCCAGCGCGGCGATGAACACCTGGGGTTTTGCCGGTTCGGGCAGTTTCACGCCTTGCTCGCGCAGCAATTCGATGGCGCGCTCCATGCCCGAACCAAAGCCGATGCCCGGTGTTGGTCGCCCGCCCAGCAACTCGGCCAGCCCATCATAGCGCCCGCCGCCCCCGATGGCACTCTGCCGCCGACCGCCCTGTTCGGGGGCCAGCTCAAAGACCGTGCGCGTGTAATAGTCCAGCCCGCGCACCAGCAGGGGATTGATGGTGTAAGGCAAGCCCAGCGCGTCCAGGTGACGGCGCACGGCGGCGAAATGCTCGGCGCACGGCTCGCAGAGGCAGTCCGCCATTTTCGGCGCGGCGGCGATCTTCGGCTGGTCGCGCTCCTCTTTGCAGTCCAGCAGCCGCAGCGGATTTTTCACCAGCCGCACCTTGCAGTCGTCGCACAGATCCTCTTTCAGCGGCGTGTAATAGTCCACCAGCCGCTGAACGTATGCCGGGCGGCAGTTACGATCCCCAATGCTGTTGATCTGGATGACGATATCCCGCGCCCCCAGCCGCTGATAGATCTCCCACAGGAGCGCGATCATCTCGGCATCCAGAGCAGGGTCGGCCTCGCCCAGCGCCTCGCAGTCGAACTGGTGGTGCTCGCGATAGCGCCCCTTCTGGGGACGTTCATAGCGAAAGAGCGGCGTGCGCAGGGTATAGAGCTTCACCGGCTGAGGCAGCGTGTGCATGCCGTGTTCCAGATAGGCCCGCACAACGCCGGCGGTCACTTCGGGTTCCAGCGTCAGGCTGGTGCCGCCGCGATCCTTGAAGGTATACATCTCTTTTTCGACGATGTCGGTACCCTCGCCGACGCCGCGCGCATAGACACCGGTTTCCTCGAAGATCGGCGTTTCGATGCGCTGATAGCCATAGCGCTCGCATGTTTCGCGCACGATCCGTTCCACAAAATCCCACGCCGGCGCGTCTTCCGGCAAGATGTCGCGCGTCCCCTGGACGGCTTTATATGAACTGGTGTTCGCCATGCGGTGCAGTTACTCCTTGTGATTGGGTGCATCCATTATCATACGGCAAGGTTGGGGCATGGCGCAGGGGAATGGCCAATGCGCTGTGACGAACATTTCAGGCAAGGGGAAAGTCTCAGGCAGCGCGGCGCGCCTGCGCCTCGCCCCTGGTATGGAACGTGCGATAGCGATAACGAATCCAGCGAACAACAGCCATGGAAATCCTCACAGACCAGCAAAAACGCTTTCTTGGATAGTATATGACGCCGCGCCGGGCCGCGTCAAACGGCCTTTCTCGTTGCCCAATCGATAAAACAATCCACTGATGTTCCCAAGAGACATCCTGCTTGCCGTGTATAGTGTATGATACAAGGTGCTCTTTGTCCCAACGCTTCAGTCGAGAACACAGGAGAGTCAGCCGATGTTGCCGCATATTCCCCACAACCTCATCGAAGGGATCGTGCGCGTGGGCATCGCCATCGCCGTCATCATCTTCTTTTGGTTGGTGCGCCGCCCGCTGCGCTGGCTCCTAGTATGCATCATGGGTTGGGTGGCCTATCAGACCAAAGGGGTGCGCGACCTCAGCCGGGCGGAGATCAACGCGAAGGTTGCGGATATCGTCAGCGTGCCGACGAACTATCTGGCGGCGGCGTTGGGGCTGAATGTTGCCGCCGACATTTTGCTGGCTTCCGGCTTCACGGTGCTGGTGGCGCGGCTCTCCTATACGCTGCTGAGCATCATGTTCGGGCTGCTGCTGGGGCGCTATCTGAATGACCTGGTCATCGGCAAGGATCGGCGCATCAACCTGCTGGGGCTGAGCATCGAACCGCCGCTGTTGCCCTTCATCCACAGCTTCATCTGGGCACTGATCTTCTTTCTTTTGCTGATCTATAACCTCAAGGGATGGGGATTGGACCCCACCGCGCTGATCGCCGGCACGGGGCTGCTCGGCCTGGCGATCTCGCTGGCGGCGAAAGACACCGCCGATAACCTGCTGGGCTATTTCATCATCGTCGCCGAGCGGCCTTTCCTGGTGGGTGATTTCATCCGCACCAGTGATGTCGCCGGGGTGGTGGAACAGGTCGGCTGGCGTTCGACCAAAGTGCGCCAGGCGGATCAAGCGCTGGTGATCGTGCCGAATAAGAACCTGACCAGCGCCAATATCGTCAATTCGCAGCGCGTGGCCAAGCAGCAGCTGGAGGTTCACCTCAACATCGCGTATGGCGCGCCGCCCGAAGAGGTTCAGGCGTTCTTGCAGAGCGTGCGCGCGATGCTGGCCGCGCGTCCGTTGGTTGAGCCGGATTCCATTGTGGCGCTGCTGATGAACCTGGGCAAAGACGCGCTGGAAATTCTGGTACGCTGCAACATCCTGGAGCCGCGCTGGTTGCTCTTTCGCACGGAGCAGGAACATATCATGCTGGAGATCTTGCACCTGGCCGAGCAATCCAGGTTAGAGATTGCGCTGCCCAGCCAAAAGGTGCTGGTGCAGCCGGTGGCACCCGCCGTCGAGGGCGCGATGGCGGAAAAATTGGGCGCGATTCACCGCGCCCCGCCATCCCTTCAAAACGAGGGGGAGAATGGCAGCGTGGAGAACAGGCGCTAATAGCGATAGTCTTCGGGCTGCACTTCGCCCAGGTACGCCACCAACAGATCGATATCCGCCTGGATGTCGCGCAGCGCTACCATCTCATTGACGGTGTGAACGTAACGCGAGGGCAGCGAGAGCGTGGCCGAGGCGACCCCGCGCCGCGCCTTCTGCATCGCGGCGGCATCCGTCGAGCCGGCGGGCAGCACTTCCATCTGATGCGGAATGTTCTCGCGGCGGGCGATGTCGCGCAGGTGGCGCACCAGCTTGGGATGCGCGATGTGGCCGCTATCCATGATCTTGATGGCCACGCCCTCGCCCAGCCGGGTGACGGCCTCGTGCTCGCCGCTGCCGGGCATTTCCACCGCCAGCGTGGTATCCAGGGCGATGGCGATGTCGGCATCCACTGAATAGGCCGCCGTCATCGCGCCGCGCAGGCCCACTTCTTCCTGCACCGTTGCCACCGCGTAGATCGTCGCGGAGGGGTTCTTGATACGCCGCAGCGCTTCCAGCATCACGAAGACGCCGGAGCGATCATCCAGCGCTTTGCTGATAACGCAATCACCCACCACTTCCAGCGTGCGATCCATCGTCACGAAGTCGCCGATCTCGACCTGCTCCTTGACCTGCCCGCCCAGCATGCCCAGATCCACGAACAGATCGGTCAGGGCGGGCGCGCCCTCGGCCTTTTAGCGTTGCAGGTGAATGGGTTTGCGCGCCGGGGTCAGCACGCCCCGCAGCGCGCCATGTTCCTGGGTGTGCACCAGTACCCGCTGCGCCACCAGCACGCTGGCATCATGCCCGCCGACCGGCTGCACGCGCAGATAGCCCTTGTCATCGATGTGTTTCACCAGGAAGCCGATCTCGTCCATGTGTGCTGCCAGCATCACTTTGGCCTTGCCGCTGCCGTGCTTCACGCCGATGACGTTGCCCAGCGCGTCCACCGAGATCTCGTCCACCAGCGGGCGCATCTCACTGATGACCAGCTCGCGCACCTGCTCTTCGCGGCCTGACGTGCCGGGCGTCTCGGTCAACCGTTTCAGCAGGTCCAGATTCACTGACGTGGCGACAGGCTGCGCTTTCGTTTTGGTTGCCGCCTGCCGGCTACCGTTGGCGAGCGCCGCCGTTGCCGCGCGCTCTCTCTTCGTGTCGCTCTTTTTCGCCATACCCCAATCCCTTCATCGAAATATGCAGCGCGGATACCCCTTGCTTCGAGCAATGGGGAGGAAGCGCTGCCCGCCGTTAGGCGGACCTCCCGTTCGTGTAAGAATAGCCGTCTCCTCGGTGGAGCGGCTGGCAAAAACGATCATGAAT
>JAJPKG010000370.1 GCA_021323815.1 Pseudomonadota bacterium | reverse complement strand
GCGAGTGAGACGCGCGCCGCCGGACCTTGCAAACGCACGGAATTGAGGACGAGCAGATGGTTATATTCGCGCAACGTGCGGAAGTCCGCGCCTTGCAACAGCGCATCCCGTCCGTTGTCGCGCGCCATCATCTCCGCCCGCAGACGTTGAATGATCGTGCTCACTCGATTTTCACCCCAGCCGCTGGATTCCCCGCGCTATCTCACTCATATGTAGATAGAGTATGATCTCCGGTTTCTGGCTGCTGCTCAATCCTCTACTTCTCTGCTTCGCTGATTTGCACGACGGCACGCTCCCGCGCGCTCTGCTGGGCGGCTTCGATAACCTGCTGTGTCAGCAACGCCTGGTCGATGGTGACAGGGGGCGGCGCGCCGGCGGTCAGCGTGGCCGAAACTTGCTGATAGAATTGTTCATAGGCACCGGGAAGCGTTGGGATGTGCCCCTCGAAGGCGAGGCCGTCGCGCTCGCTCTGAATGGTGCCCCAATGCTCGCGTGGTTCCTCGCCCCAGCGCGGCATGCCCGGCCTCAGCCCTTGCTGCAAGGCTGCCTCTTGCGGATCAAGCCCATATTTCACGTAAGTGCCGCACATGCCGCGCACAACAAAGCGTGGCCCAGGGATGCGGGCGAGCTGCGAGAAATGCAAATGGCTGATGACGCCGTTTGCGTGTTGGAGCGCGACGAAGCTATCATCATCCACCGCCGCGCCAGGCCGCCGGTTCGGCAATTCTGCATACACTGACTGTGGCATGCCGAAAAGCTGAATCGCCTGGTCGATCAGGTGGCTGCCGAGGTCATACAGCAGCCCGCCGCCGGCGGCGGGATCGCTTTCCTCGCGCCACGCTGTTTTGGGAATCGGGCGAAAGCGGTCGAAATGCGACTCGAAGCGCACGATCATCCCCAGCCAATCATCTTGAATGAGCTTGCGAACGGTCAAGAAATCGCCGTCCCAGCGGCGATTTTGAAAAGGGATAACCGGCTTTTTGGCTGCCTGGCTCGCGGCAAACAGATCGCGCGCTTCCTGCACGTTGAGCGCCAGAGGCTTGTCGATCACCACCGGCAAGCCGGCCCGCAGCGCCGCCAGGCCGAATGGCGCGTGCCAGCGGTTCGGCGTGGTGACGACCACCAGATCGAATCGCTCCGGTTGCGCCCAGATCTCCTGCGCGCTTTGCAGAATGAGCGCGTGGGGATACTGCTCCTGCGCCTTGCGCTGGCGCTCCGCGTTGGTGGTGACGATGCCGGCAACGGTCATGCCGGGGGTGACGGCCACCAGCGGCGCATGAAAGACCTCGCCACCCAGGCCGAAGCCGATGATGGCGACACGAATCGCTGTCATGGATGCATCCTTTACCGCCCTGCGGCAGTGCTGCGCCGGCGAATCAGAGCATCAATGATCACTGCCAGGATGAGGACGACGCCTTCAACCATAAATTTTGTGTCGGTGCCGCCGCTCTTGAGATCCAGCCCGTTTTCCAGGCCGGCGATGATCAGCGTCCCCATGACCACTGCCCAGGCCGAGCCACGCCCGCCGAACAAGCTGACGCCGCCGATGACCGCCGCCGCGATGGCTTGCAAGAGCAAGGTTGGGCTGACAGCGGCATCAGCGTCGGCGGAACGAGATGACTGAAAGATGCCCGCGGCAGCCGCCAGCATGGACGCCAGGCCAAACACCACGATGCGCAGATAGTTGACGTTGATGCCCGCGCGGCGCGACGCCTCGGCATTGCCGCCGATGGCATAGATGTGCCGCCCGAACGTGGTGAAACGCAAGATCACCCAGAACAGGGCGATCAAGCCCACCACCAGTGCCACCATCAGAGGAACACCGAGATAATTCTCAAACTGCCACAACACCAATCCCACCAGCAGGACGGGCAGGCCGATGCTCAACGCCGTCTGCCAGATCGGCGGCACGCTCAAACCCATGCGCTGGCGCTGCACGCGAGTGAAGATGATATAGCCTGCGTAAACAGCGACGGCCAGCACAGGAAGGCCGATGCCGAGATAATCCGGCAGATAGCTTGCCGCGATGCCTTTGAGATTGGGATCGGTGATGATCAGCGTCGTGTTGGGGTAGAGGATGTGCAGCAGCAAGCCTTGATAGCCCAGCGACGCCGCCAGTGTGACGATGAATGACGGCACGCGCAGCAGCGCCACGACAATTCCATTGATGACGCCGACCACCAATCCCGCGAACAGACCGCTGAGAATGGCAAGCCACCAGGGGAAATGCGCGTTCACCGAGAGCAGACACATCACCGCGCCGCACAGGTTGGCGACGACCGCCAAAGAGAGGTCGATCTCGCCGAGCAACAGCACCATGATGGCACCCAGGCCAACGGTGGCGACCACGCAGCTTTGAATGGTGAGGAAGTTGAGGTTGCGCGAGCTGAGAAAGAGGTTATCTGTTGTCGCGTTGAAATAGAGCGCCATTACGATCAGCGCGGCGGCGACTGGAATCTGGCCGAGATCTTGCCGGAAAAAGCTCCCCACGCTGAGGCCTTGCGCAGGTGCCGGCGCTGGTGGCTGCTCGGTTTGAGGGGGGGCGACGGTGGTTTTCATCGAAATATGCTCCCTTTTCGCGGTTCGTGTTGTTACGCCTGGTTGTTGCCGTTGCCGCTCTGGTCGGAGGTGGTCGTTGCGGGCACGGACCCGACAGGAGCATTCAGTCCGCTGCTGCCATTGAGGGTTTCTCCAAATTCTGCGCCGGTAATGGCCGCCACCACTTGTTCGGTGGTTGTGGACTTGATGTCGAATGAGGCGACGCGCCGGCCCAGCCGCATGACGATGACGCGATCCACCACTTCAAAAACATCTGCCAGGTTGTGGGAAATGACCACCACACCCAGACCCTGGTCGCGCAAGCGTTTGATCAGATTCAAGACTTGCCGCGTTTGCGCCACGCCCAGCGCCGCCGTCGGCTCGTCCAGAATGACGATGCGCGCGTTGCGCAGGATGGTCTTGGCGACGGCAATGGATTGCCGCTGACCGCCGGAAAGAGCGGACACCGGAACATGCACCGAGCGAATTTTGACATCGAGCTGGCGCAAGACATCCAGGGTGCGACGTTCCATGTCGCTGCTATTCAAGAAAGGGGTCCTGCCCGCTGTCTCTTCGCGTCCGAGAAAAAGATTGCTGACCACATCCAGATTATCGCAGAGCGCGAGATCTTGATACACGGTTTCAATGCCCAGATTGGTCGCATCTTGGGGCCGGGTTACACTGACTTTTTTGTTATCAACCAGATAATCGCCTGAATCCGGCGTATAGACACCCGCGATGATCTTGATGAGGGTGGATTTTCCGGCACCGTTGTCGCCCACCAGACCCACCACCTCGTGGGGATAGACCTCGAAATCGACGTTGCGCAGAGCCTGGACCGCGCCGAACGTTTTGTTGATGCCGTGAAGCTGGAGGATGGGTTCCATGCTGATTGACCCCCCTTGTTCGTCTGCCACTTTGCTATCTCTTCCTCACGTGGGAACGAAAGAACGAAAGGCGAGCGTTGTTGCTGACCCTGCGCTGGTGCTGCGCGAGCGGGAAGCGTTATTGCTCCCCGCTCGATGTGCGTCGTTCTCTCAGCTATTGTACACGAAAACTACGGGCAGGTGATAGTGCCGTTGGCATAGGTGCCGGCGGGGAGGCCGTTGCACAGGTCCGACTTCTGCCAGTAGTTATCCGCCAAAATCGTGCTCGCAATGTTGCTGGCATCGACCTCTACCGGGGTGTCGAGGATGGCGGGGATGTTGGTGCCGTTATAGGAAACCGTTGACGTGGCGATCGAGCTGGTAGACTGGCCGTTGCTCAACGCTGCGACGATTTGTGCAGTGCTCTGGGCCTCTTTGGCGTTGGCCTTATAGACCGTCATCGACTGGTTGCCCAGCATGATCTGTTGGAGTCCTGCAACTGTCGCGTCCTGGCCGGTGACCAGCACCTTGCCGTTCAGGTGCTGCGCCGTCAGCGCCTGGATGACGGTGCCTGCCATGCCGTCGTTGGCGACATAAGCGATGGCGATCTTGTTGCTGTGAGCAGTGAGCGCCTGCTCCATCTCGGTCTGCGCTGTCGGGTTATCCCAGTTGGGGGTGGCAACCTCATAGGCTTTGGTCAGCTTACCCGACGAGATCAACGGATCCACCACGCTATGGACGCCCTGCGAGAACAGCGTCGCGTTGTTGTCGGTCGGCGCACCATTGATGAAGTAGATGTTGTTGTTGCCGTTCTTCGTGACATAGGTCTGGTAATGATCAGCGATGTACTGACCCTGCAACTTACCAACCTGCACGTTGTCGAACGAGACGTAATAGTCGAGGCTGGTGCTGTTGATCAGGCGGTCATATGCGATCACCGGCACGTGCTGGGCGTGGGCGGCATCGACAATCTGCGCGGCAGCGGAGCTGTCATGCGGAGCGACGACGAGGATGCAATCACCTTTGGTCAGATCTTGTTGCGCCTGGTTGAGTTGGACGTTTGAGTCGCCGTTAGCGTTGGTGATGTCCACAGTCGCGCCAGGCAACGCCTGTTGAATCGCAGATACCAGCAGCGGATGGTCTTTGCTTTCCCAGCGCGCCGAGGACGCACTCTCAGGGAGCAGAACGCCGATTTTCTTGCAGCCTTTGGCAGCGCTGGTTGGTCCGCCGCCACCATTGTTGCTGGTGCTGCCGCAGCTCGCCAGCGCCATGCTGGCGATGAGGCCCAGGGAAAGCAGGCTGGTGGATAAGTGCCGTTTCAGGCTCAGTGGCATGGTCTGATGTTCCTCCATCTGTTCTGCTTTTGCAGCAGAGCATCGCGCTAGCTGAACATCGCTAGCATCCGACATCGTTGGGTTGATTCGCCGAGGATACCGGCAGGTCGCCATCGCTGTGCATCGCAACCAAAAGACCGGAGATGCCGATCATCCTCATCTCTCCGTGACTCTGGTTGACTTGACACATATGATACCTGAACTTCTTCAGTTAGTCAAGTGGACAAACCAGCTAATTCCCAAACTTAAAAAAAAACTCGTTAAACAAGACAGCAGAGGAGCTTTATCCCGACAATCTCAGCCGGCACCAGATGTATGAACACGTGACAACTTGCTGAGAGATTCGGTTCAGAGACAACGTAGTATTAAAGGAGTGTAAAGAAGGGATGATTTTTCGCGCCTTTCATGCTCTTCAATGCCGTGACATATCTTTAATTTGTTTTCTGCCCTGACCAACTTGTCGCCTGACCAGTGGAGCATTCAAGGCGAGCATCCGCCTTGAATGGTGTCGCGCGATTCCCTGTCTTCCTCATCTCTGGAACTGAGCGAACGTGGTCTGAAAACCATGATCTTGTGTTTCTTCGTTTGGACGGTTGATTTTTCAACCTGCTTGATGCTCCCAGGATCTATGCCGGTTGCACCCTTGTCGAAGATATGCTAGAGTGAAGGTATCACCGGCAGAGGTAACAGCCTTGCCGCATCTCATCCTCGTGCAAAGGATCTTCCCCCAATGGACGCAACGCAAATCGGCTACTTCCTGCTCAGCGTGGTCGGCGGTCTGTGTGTGGTCGCCATCCCCTGGTCCGGCATCATCCTGCTCAATGCCAAGAGCGAGCGGAAGAACATCACGAAATAGGCCCTGGCCTGGCGCATCATCTGCCTAACGGTGCATCAGCACCATCCATGCCAGCGCCAGGCTCAGCAGCATCAGCAGCACAATGACGGTGGCGATGACGCTGGCGGGAACAGCCCTGCGCCGTGTGGTGACAGGCTTGACCGGTGGCGGCACCGCAACGGGATGATAGCTGGAGAGCACTTCATCCGACCACTGATAGTGCGGCGGCAGATCGGGCAGGCCGGGGATGGGCATCGATGGCTTTTCGCCGCGCAGCGCCAGGGGTTGCGGCAGATTCAGTTCGTCATGCAATTGCGCGATGGTACCAGGCGGCGCGATATTGC
>JAJPKG010000192.1 GCA_021323815.1 Pseudomonadota bacterium | reverse complement strand
AGATCAAGCGACACAGGGTGCCAGGCACCATTCGTATAATGATAGAGCAACGGCGTTGCACTAAAATATCCGCATGTTGTGCTATATATGCTGCCGACTGCCCAACCATCGGTAGCGGAATCCATGCTGATGCTGCTGAACGAACCTGGTTGGTGGATTACGGTTTTGGTGGTAGAGGCTGGATGCGCAAAGGGGTGCAGCGCAAAAATTGTCGCGGCCAACACAATGAGTACTGCAACCGTCACGATGGCTTTAATGCCTGAAAGATTGCGATGCGGGCGAACGCTGGATGGCGATGCCGATGTTGGTGTATGTGATGAAGAATCGCGCGGTGGAGCAGACATGGTCAATTCCCTTTCGATGCGTAGTTCCGCCGCCACCTGACGCCAGATCGCCTCAGGAGCAGGCGGTGCAGGCAGGCGACGCCCGAAATAGTCGCGCAAGTGTCGCGCAAGATCGTCGTTGTTGAAGGGAGTTTGGCTCATCGGAGTTCCTCCAACGCGAAAGGATGCGGTGGGTGCAAACGGGAGCGGAGCAATTGCAAGGCACGGTGCAAGCGCGACTTGACCGTGCCAAGCGGCAGATTGGTGACAACAGCAATGTCGCTCAGGGTGAGATCGGCGAAAAAGTGCAGGGCCACGATTCGTAATTGGTCGGGCGACAAAGCGGTCAGCGCCGCGTGCAGTTCTGCATCCCGTTCGCGCTGAAGGGCGTGAGCCTCGGTGGCATCGCCACTGACGAAATCAGCAAGGGCGGCGACTTCCAGGGAAAGTGCGGGAACATGGCGTTGACGCGCTACTTTCTGACAGCGGTGTGCCACAATCGCCAACAACCAGGGGCGTAATGCATGATTCGGATGAAAGGTTACCAGGCCACGCCATACATCCAGCCAAGCCTCTTGCAGTGCGTCATCGATCATTCCGAGATCCGGCAACAGAATATATGCCGTCCGCCAGGCCAGTTGCCCATACATCTCGACGATCTGCTGAAAGGCTCGCTGATCACCCCGGCAGGCGCGCTGGACTAATTCCTGCTCCATACGCCCTGGTTGCCTCCATTGCTATCTCGTTTCACCTAGTCTGTAGCCACAATGGAGCAAAACGGTTCCCCCAGGGATAAACAATCTTATCCAGGAATGAACAGTCTCAGATTGAATATCAAGCCCTCGACTTTAGCAGGTTTCTGTGGACACTGGACCCATCAGCATACGATCATGAGAGGTACAGCGTACCCATGGAATGGCCCCAAAACGGTCATTCCATGGTGAGCGCGCGCAAAAGCACATCGGAAGGAGGCAGGCTATGCCCCTGCACGAAAAGCAACTCTATCATCAGGTTCACCCGCTCAAACTGGCGACGGATATCACCGCACAGGTCGTCTCCCTTTATTTCTTTTGGACGCACACCATTTGGCTGGGAGTGCTGACCATGTTGCTGCCGCCGATCATCATCTCAACCATCATGCTGAGCACGATGAATTTTTCGCGGATCAAAGCGTCGGCGGTAGGGCGCTATCTGAAATGGTCGATGACGCCGGCGATGGAGGCGCTGCGCCTGGCCGGCACGCTGCCGATGGTCTTTGGCGCATGGTTTCACCAGCCCTTGTTCATTATCATTGGCTTGCTCATGATCCTTTTCGGCTGGTTGCGCGGTCTGATCTTCCCTCGGCGAGGTCGCACTGATGCCGGTCTTGCTTGACCAGGATCATCCCTGCTGTTCGAGCCATGCACGCATGTCAGATTCATGCTCTTCATGAAAATGCTCGAAGAAGCTCGATCCTCTGAATCGCTCGCCGGCGAGCCAGCCGAAACGGCTGCTATCGCGCAACTCCGCTTCATCAAAGGCGTCGATGGCATCCACCAGTTGCTGAAAGACCTGGCGCGACTCGCTGAGCACGTCCTCTAATGGGCGGTCGCGATTGGCGGCATAGATCCAGGCGTTGATCTCGTCATCGGTTTGCAAGTCCGCCGGCCAGGGTAGCGGCGCGACCGGCTGGCCACTGCGCGCCGCGCGGAAACGGGCGACGGAACGGCTGCGCCAGGCGGTCAGATGCGCGACGATGTCTTTGATGGACCAGCCGCCGGCGACCTCCGGCTGCGTCATTCGCTCAGGACCGATGGCGGCGAGCAGTTCTTCAAATTGCGCGTTTTCCTGCCGGAGTTCGTCAAGCATCTGCGCTTTAGTGATGTCTGGCTGCATGGTTCTCCCTCTTAAAAGTCGGTTCTTATGATCCGCGCTGTGAATATTCCGCCGGGGCGAAAAAGACCAGCACGGTCAGATCTTCGCTGATGTCATGGAAGCGATGCAGCACAACGGACGCGCATCGGTTTGCCAAAGAAAAATCAAAACCGTGCAGGCCGGATGCTGCTGGCATAAATTTTCTCCTTTCATGCGGAAAAGAATCCATTCGTATGGTATTCTCAAATCCGGACAGATTCGATCCGCTTTTGGATCAATTTGCGGAAAAGGGGCGCGAGATGAGCATCTATCATCCCACCGGGCGGGTGCTGGCGGTGCTGGAGATGTTGCAGGCGCACGGGCGTATGCGCGGCGATGAATTGGCCGAACGGCTGGAAGTGGATGCGCGCACCATCCGGCGCTATGTGACCATTTTGCGCGACCTGGGCATTCCCGTCGAAGTGGAACGGGGGCGTTACGGGGCGTATCACGTGCGCCCCGGCTTCAAGTTGCCGCCGCTGTTGCTGACAGAAGGCGAGGCGCTGGCAGTAGTCTGCGCGCTGCTCAGCGCGCAACGCCTGGCACTGGAAACAACCGATACCCAACAGGCGCTCGACAAGATCAATCGCATGTTGCCGGCGACCGCCCGCGAGATGGCGCGAGCCTTAGATGATGTGGCAGAATTCGCCTTCACCATCCCCAATCAGGAAGCATCTGTTGTTCCCACGCACCTGGGAGCCGTCATCCAGGCCATTCGCCAGCGGCGGCGCATCAATGTGCGCTATGCGGCGTGGAGCGGTGAGATCACCGAGCGGATAGTCGATCCTTACCGGGCAGTGTGCCGCAACGGGCGCTGGTATCTGGTGGGCCATTGCCACCTGCGCGACGCCCTGCGCGTGCTGCGGCTGGATCACATGCAAGCCGTGACGCTGACTCATCAACTGTTCACGCCACAGCCGGTGGACGCGCTGGCGGAAGTGGAACGCGCCATCGCGCGCACGCCCCAACGCTGGGAATTTCACGTGCGGCTGGATCTGCCCCCGCAAGTCGCCCGCGAGCGCGTTCCCGCCACCCTCGCTGCGCTGGAAGAAGCGCCCGAAGGCGTGATCATGCATGGCTACGTTGATAATCTCGCCTGGCTGGCATCAGTCCTGGCCGGTCTGGGCTGTGGGCTGGCGGTGATCGATCCGCCGGAGTTGCGCGACGCCCTGCTCACCCTGGCCGACCACATTCGCCGCATCGCCATCGCGCCGGAAACGCCGGGCGCGGTGACGCCATAACCATTTCCCGACAGGGGTACGCCCATGAACGAAATCCTCCCCATTCCAGAGCGGGTGATCAACGAACTGCGGGCGGTGGTCGGCGCGGAAAACGCGCTGATCGACCTCGAAGATCGGCTGGCGTATAGCATCGATGGCACGTGGGTGGAGCGCCTGCCGCAGGTGGTCGTGCTGCCGACGACGGCGGCACAGGTGGGGACCGTTGTGGTCATCGCCGGGCGCGAGGGCATCGCCATCACCCCGCGCGGCTCTTCCAGCGGGCTTTCGGGCGGCGCACTGCCGGGGCGCGGGGGCATTGCGCTGAGCATGGCGCGCATGCGGCGCATCATCGAGATCTCGCGGGCGGATCAAGTGGCGGTGGTCGAGCCGGGCGTCATCACCGGCGAACTGCAACGCGCGGTGGAAGCCGAAGGGCTGTTTTATCCGCCGGACCCTTCCAGCCTGGGCGTGTCGGCCATCGGCGGCAACATCGCGGAAAACGCTGGCGGGGCACGCTGCTTGAAATATGGCGTCACCGGTGATTACGTGATGGCACTGCAAGTGGTGCTGGCTTCCGGCGCGATCATTCGCGTGGGCGGGCGCACGGTGAAAAACGTGACGGGCTATAACCTGCGCTCACTCTTCGTCGGCTCTGAGGGGACGCTGGGCATCGTGACCGAGGCGACGCTGCGTCTGTTGCCCAAACCGCGCCACACCCTGACGCTGGCTGCTGAGTTCATGGAGATCGAGGATGCGGCACAAGCGGTGACGGCCATGTTGATGTCCGGCGTGCTGCCCGTCGCGGTGGAGATCATGGACGCAACAACGCTGGCTTGCGTGGAAGATCTGCTGCGCATGGGCCTGCCGCTGGACGTGGGCGCGCTGCTGCTGGTGAGCGCCGACGGCAACCACCTGGACGGCGTGCGGGCCGATCTGGCGCTGCTGGGGCAGGTGTGCCGCGACCAGGGCGCGCGCGCGGTGCAGGTCGCCGCCACAGGGGCAGAGTCCGACGCACTGTGGCGGGCACGGCGTTCCATTGCCCCCGCCCTGGCGCGGCGCAAACCCAACAAGCTGGGCGAAGATATCGCCGTGCCACGCAGCCGGATTCCCGCGATGGTGCGCGCCATTCGCCGGATCGCCGCCGAGCACGATCTGCTCATCCCCATCTATGGTCACGCGGGGGATGGCAACCTGCACCCCAATATCCTCTGCAACAAGCACGATTCAGAAGAGATGGCGCGGGTTCGGCGCGCGGCGGGCGAGATCTTCGCCGAAGCGGTGGCGCTGGGCGGCACGCTTTCCGGCGAGCACGGCATCGGTCTGTTGAAGAAAGAATTTCTGGAAGCCGACCTCGGCGCGACGCAGATCGCCGTGATGCGCGCCGTCAAAGACGCCCTCGATCCGCAGGGCATCTTGAACCCCGGCAAGATCTTCCCCACCGGCGTTTCCGACTGGTGATGCCGTTGACACTCTGCATGGGCTAAAGCCGCAGCAGATTCTTGGTTCAGCCAGCGTGCTTAGCGATATGACTCACGCCACCTCGCCAGAGGCACATCTGTCCCCAAGCGTT
>JAJPKG010000298.1 GCA_021323815.1 Pseudomonadota bacterium | reverse complement strand
GGACCGTGATGAGAACAGCGCGCTACGCATCAAGTGGGTCGGGCAGACCCTTCGGGGAGTCCCTGGGATGCCAGGGGCGCAACCTCCCTTCGGGGAGCGGAACCGAGAATCCGCCGTGCCTTAAGGCCGTGCGGAGTGTCAAAAAAGATGTCATATAGCGGACGATATACTCATGAGCAAGATCAGAAGAAGAGCATATCGCTTTTTCTGCTCCATACCTGGCTTCGTCTTCGATGGGTGCGTTAATCCCATCTTCATCGGTGCCCAGCCAGCGCGAAAACTCCTCGCCTGTCATATTCTTGTTGATACGTTAGTTTAACACCGCCTGAGCGAGCACATCAAGCATTTCTTCCAGCGAAACGCCGCACGCATGAGCCGCATCATTCAGGGCCACGGAAGTGGCTTCGGAAACAGTGATGGGGCGGCTCATTGAAAAATATCGGGGTAGCGTTGTCGCGCGATGATCTCTGCATCCGCTGCTTCTTCTGGGGAAATGCCCAAGGCTGCCTCAAATTCTGTCTCGGTCAACGGGTGATCAGAATGCACCGGCTGGCGTTCTTGTGTTTCTAACGCCTGAATGCCGCTTTGAATAATCGCATCCGGCGATGTATTGCGTTCGGCGGCAGCGGCAAGCAATGCGCGGTATGTTTCCTCTGAGATGGTGATCTGTGCCATATAGCTGTTCCTTTCATCAGGGTTGTTTCAGAATACATGGCATGAGCAAGGGCTTTCCAGGCAATCTGAAAGAGTCGTTGCTGCGCTGGTGTCAGCTTGCGCCATTCGCGCATAAACCCCGGCCAGTAATCATATTTCGGCATCGCCGTCGCTTCCCTTTGCACTTCTCCTGATACGAGAAAAAGAGGATGCACACTCGCGCATCCTCTAGAAAAACGCCACAAAAAACTCCACCTATTCCATGAGTGGAGCGGAACCAAGCTGCGGTGGGGGACTGCTGGTGAAAGTGGAACGACGGCGGGGAGCGCGGGCAGGGGGCTTAGGGGCAGTGGTCAGAAAGCTGTGCACTTTCTCGCGGATCAAGGTCAGTTGCGCGTGGACGGCCTGGCGGGATTGCTGTTGTTGCCTGGCAATCTCTGCCGGGCGTTGTCCGTCGGCGATGGCCTGGCAAATGGCCTGTTGGCGTGGGGTCAGCGTGATGTCGGGCAAGGAAAGGGCGCGGCGCGCGAGTTCTGTGATCTCTCCGGAGCGCGTGGAACGGCGATATGCTTCGAGATCAGCGGGGGAAAAGAGCCATCGGTCAACGACGCGAATGCCGGGAATGCGTTCAGCCTCCACAAGGTGCATAAAATGCCAATAACTCATGCCGAGATGATTGGCGGCCTCACGGGTGGTCAGATAACCGGACAACGGGTTCGGTCGGTGCGATGGTTCAGGTTTGCGTAGAGCCATCGAGATCTCCTCTCCTGGACGACGCCGGCGAAAACGCGAGCCGGCGGCTCGCGGACGCTTTCCCGCCGGTATGATGCGTCACTGCTATCATACCATATTTTCCCCTGGAACACAATGCCTAGCCGTTAGCCCCGCCGCACCCCTCAACTCAACCATATGCGAGTCCTGCGCCTCTTGGCAGCGCCGCCTCTGCGTGCTAGAATGGTCACGCTTGCAATCCAACTTTGCAGGATTTTTACGCCGTGTTGGGAGATCGA
Organism: Pseudomonadota bacterium; assembly: GCA_021323815.1. Lineage (GTDB taxonomy): Bacteria > Chloroflexota > Ktedonobacteria > Ktedonobacterales > JACDGC01 > JAJPKG01. The sequence continues at coordinate 7,951 of JAJPKG010000298.1, read as the reverse complement.
TAGATACATGGCTCGCTCCACCGTTGCTCCGGCGCGCCGCGCGGGTCGCGCGTTCATTCCCCCCGCGCTGACCCTGGCCCGCTGGCGGCTGGGGCGCACGTGGCGGCTGCTGGCGAGCGCCGGTCTGGGCATGCTGGCGGCAGTGATGTTGGTGTGCGCCGTGCCGCTCTTTTCGCAGGTCGCCACCAGCGCCGGCCTGCGCGACGCCTTGCGCGCCGATCCTTTCGGCGACAGCGTCAGTGTCACCGCCCGCGTCGATGCGCTGACATCCGCCCTGGCTCAGCAGTCGCGCTCGACGCTTGATCCCATTGTGCAGCGGGATATGGGGAGTTATCTTACCGGCGCGACGCAATTTTCCATTCAAACGCAAAGCTTCCCCATCCTTACGCGCAGTCATGGGCAGGCGCAAAATTCCTTGCGCCTGATCGGTGAAGATCTTGCCACTGCAACCAGCCACATCACCATCATGCAGGGCACGCTGCCGGCTGACGGCGCGACCACGCTGGAAATTTTGCTGGATGCCGACACGGCGCAGCAATTGAACGCCCCGCCCGGCGCGAGTCTGAAGCTGGCTTTGAACGGCAGCGACAGCCGCCAGAGCCTGACGGCGCGGGTTGTCGGCATCTTCACTCCAAACGACGCGCATGAATCCTTCTGGCACGACCTGTCCTTCACCCCCGCGCCGGGCGGCGGCTCCAACACCATCTATTCCGCCCTGGCTGCGAACGATACGCTGCTGTCAGCCCTGAAAGGACTGACGGTGGGCGTCAATAACGATCTCAGCCAGCAGCCGGCTTTCACATGGAGCTATCCGCTGGACGTAACGCGACTCAATGGCAATAACGTGGATGCCATTAATCGCCAGTTCGACGCGATGCAAGTCGAAACCGCTGATGCGCTGCACAATGTGCAAGGCGTGGTCGGCGTCGAGGTGGATTCAGGCATCAACGTCCTCGCTGCTTTTCAACAGCGCAGCAGTGTTGTGCAGGTGCCCATCGCGTTGTTGTTGGCGCAGGTGCTGGGGCTGGCGCTCTTTTTCGTCAGCCTGATGGCCGACATCGTGGTGGAACGCCAGTCGGAAGCCATCGCCGTGCTGCGCAGCCGGGGCGCGAGCCGGGGGCAAATCTTCGGCGCGTTCGCCGTCCAGAGCGTGGGATTGAGCCTGGCGGCATTGATCGCCGGGCCACTGCTGGCGATCCTGGGCGTGCAACTCATTGCCCGGCACGCGCTGGCCGCCGGTGACCAAGACGCGCTGAACATCATCAGCGGCAATCCGTTGGCGACCGCGCTGAGCATTGGCTGGTATATCGTCATCGCAGTGGCGGGCGTGCTGCTGGCAATGCTCATCTCGGTGAACCGCGCCATGAGTGGCGACGTGCTGACGCTACGCCGCGAAGCCGCGCGCGCCACGCGCCGTCCTCTGTGGCAGCGCATGAATCTGGATGTCGTCGCCGCTGTCATCGGCGTGACCGGCTACGTCAGCTATACCCTGACTGTGCAGCGGCTGGACCCGACGGTGCAGGTGGCGCTTTCGCCCCTCGCGCTGATCGCGCCGCTCTTCCTGCTCATCTCCGCCGCGCTGCTCTTCTTGCGCGTCTTCCCGCTGCTGGTGCAATGGGGCGCGCATCTGGCGGCGCGGGGAAGCGGCTCCGCTGCCATGCTGGCTCTGGCGCAGATGGCGCGCGCGCCCCGGCAGGCGATGCGCACCACGCTGTTGCTGGCGCTGAGCATCGCCTTCGCCATCTTCACCATGATCTTCGCCGCGTCGCAGCAGCAACATACCCGCGACGCCGCCGCCTATAGCGTGGGAGCGGATTTCAGCGCCGCGCTGCCGCCCGGCGGCACGGGCATCCCGCGCGCCACGTTCTTGCAGATCCCCGGCGTCATCTCGGCCAGCCTGGGCTATCAGGCCAGCGTGCCGCCCTCAGGCAATGCCACCGACATGCCGATGGAGCTGCGCGCGGTGGATGCCGGCACCTTCGCCCAAACCGCCATCTGGACACCGCAAGACTCCGCGCAACCCGTAGCGGATCTGATGCAAACCCTGCGCGCCACTCGCTCCCAGGCAGAGCAAAGCTCCATCGTTCCCGCCATTGTGGATGACGCTGCCTGGCAAGGGCTGCACCTGGACCACGATCCCCATTTCGCGCTGAGCGTGCCGGGCTTCACCGGCAGCGCGATGCGTTTCGTTGCCGTCGCGCGCGTGGCGCACATCCCCACCATCTTTGACGCAGCGGGCAATGGCGATGCCGGCGGCGTGCTGACCGACCTCACCAGCTATGATGCGGTGTTTCGCCAGTCCATCGGCGTGCCGGTCACGCCAAATATCGTCTGGCTGCGCACCCAGGATGATCCTGCTTCGCTCGCCAGTGTGCGCGGGGCGCTCGCCAGCACCTTACACTTGCATCAGGTGCAAGACCGCCGCGCCGAAATCGCCGCCGCCCAGACCGATCCGCTAAATGTGGATCTGCTGGGCGCGCTGGGGATTGGCGCGGTGACGGCATGCGTGCTGGGCGTGCTGGGCGCGCTCATCGCATCCTGGCTCAGTGCCCACAGCCGCCTGACGAATTTCACGGTGTTGCGCGCCCTCGGCGGCGATGCGCGCCAGATCGTGTCTCTTCTGTTGTGGGAAAATGGTTGTATCTATGGGGCGGCGCTTGTGCTGGGCATCGCCCTCGGCGCGGTGCTGGCCTCGGTGGTGCTGCCCACCCTGATCTTCACCAGCGCCGTGACGACCGACGCGCAATCCACCAGCACGCCGAACGTGCCGCCGATCCAGACGGTCATCCCCGCCGGGGAAGTGGGCGCGTTGCTCGGCGGGCTGGCGCTCGTCTTCGTCGTCGCCCTTGCGCTGATGACACGCGTGGTGGCGCGCCCCGCCGTCAGCCAGACCTTGCGCCTGAATGAGGATTGAAACCATGCCGGAAGCCATCGTGACCTGCGATAATCTGGTCAAAATCTATAAAGTGGCGGATCTCGAAGTGGTGGCGCTGCAAGGGCTGGACCTGGAAGTGCAGCCGGGCGAGATGCTGGCGCTGGTCGGCGCGTCGGGTTCGGGCAAAAGCACGCTGCTCAACATGCTCGGCGGCCTGGATGCCCCCAGCGCGGGCCGCTGCATCGTTGCCGGCCACGACCTGACGCGCATGAACGAGGCGCAGCGCACCGACTATCGCCGCCATGTCGTCGGGCACATCTGGCAGCAGAGCGGGCGCAATCTGCTGCCGGATCTCACCATCAGCGAGAACATCATGCTGCCGATGGTGCTGAGCGGCCTGCCGGCAAACGAGCGCGCCAAACGCACGCGCGATCTGCTGGGGCTGATCGGCCTAGAGCAGATGAAGCATAAGCAGCCGGCGCAGCTTTCGGGGGGCGAACAGCAGCGCGTTGCCATCGCCGTCGCTCTGGCCAACGCCCCCGCCGTTTTGCTGGCCGACGAACCCACCGGCGAGCTAGACACCGTGACGGCGCAGGAGATTTTTTCGTTGCTGCGGGCGCTGAACACACGCCTGGGGCTGACGGTCATCACCGTCACACATGATGCCGGCATCGCCGCCGCCACAGACCGCACCATCGCCATCCGCGACGGGCGCACCAGCACCGAAACTGTGCGCCGCGATGCTCCCATCGCCCCCGAACACGCCCAACGCGCCAGCGCCGTCATCGGCCTTTCGGGCGCGACACATCGCGAATCCATCCTCATCGACCGCGTCGGGCGCTTGCAATTGCCCAAAGATGTCATCGAGCGCATCCCCTTCAATGGCCGGGCGGATGTGCGCGTGGTCGGCGACCACGTGGAACTGTGGCCGGTTGATGAAAACCCCGTGTCATTGCAGGTCACACGCCGTCGCCTGCCAGGAAAGGATCACCCCTCATGACTGCTCCCTCTGTCACCGGTACCATCGTTGAAGCGACCGGCATCACGCGCGATTTCCCGTCCGGCGGGGGCGTGGTGCATGCCCTGCGCGGCATCAGCCTGAACATTGCGCCGGGCGAGCTGGTGGCGCTGCGGGGCCGTTCCGGTTCCGGCAAAACCACCCTGCTCAACATCCTCGTCGGGCTGGACGACCCAACATCCGGGTGCGTGGTGGTGCTGGGCCACGACCTGGCGACGCTGAACGAGACGCAACGCGCCAAACTGCGCCGTGAGCAGATCGGCATGCTCTTTCAGAACGCGCACCTCTTCCCGTCCCTCACCGCCCAGGAAAACGTCGAGATCCCCCTGCGCCTGGGCCGCGTGGATGCCGCCACGCGCACCAAACGCGCCCAGCAAGCTTTGGAGATGGTGGGGCTGGGGCCGCGCAGCAAACATCGCGGGCTGGAGCTTTCGGGCGGTGAGCAACAGCGTGTGGCGTTGGCCCGCGCTCTCGTCCACGCGCCGCGCTTTGTCGTCGCCGACGAACCCACCGGCAATCTGGATTCCACGACCGGACGCGACATCGTCAGCTTGCTGCGCACCGTCGCCCACCAGTCGCAGATCGGCTTCTTGGTCGCCACGCACGACGCCACTGTCGTTGCCGCTGCCGACCGCGTGCTGCAAATCAGCGATGGGCTGCTGACTCAGTTGCAGTGAACGATAATGGCGCTGGAAGGTGTTGCTGGCAAGGCGATTGGGATGGGCAGGTGATATACTAACGGCATCTGTGCTGTGCACATGGTCCGCCATTTCCAGGAGTCAGCATTACGCCGTGCCAAGCATCGAAGGAACCGTGGAGCGCATCGTTTTTCGCAACGTGGAAAACGGCTACACCGTCGCGCGCATCAAGACTGATGACACTACGCGCTTGTTCCGCGAAGATCTCGTCACGGTGGTCGGCACGCTGCCCAATGTCAACGTCGGCGAGTTGATCGAGTGCAGCGGTGAATGGGAACACAGCCCGGAGCACGGTCGCCAGTTGCGCGTGACTCGCTTCGTTCCCCACACGCCCATCAGCCCCAAGGGACTGGCGCGCTACCTGGGGTCGGGCATCATCAAGGGCATCGGCCCAAAGACGGCGGAGCGCATTGTGGAGGTCTTTGGCGAGCAGACCTTAGCCGTCATCGAACTGGAACCGGAGCGCCTGACAGAGGTCAAGGGCATCAGCCAGGCCAAGCGTGATGCCATCGTCGCCGGCTGGGAAGCGCAACGCGAGGTGCGCAAGATCATGCTCTTTTTGCAGGCGCACCAGGTCAGCCCCACCCTCGCGCAAAAAATCTACGCTGCCTATGGACAGGAAGCCATCACCGTCATCCAGCAAAATCCCTATCAACTTGAGCAGGATATCTATGGCGTCGGCTTCAAGACGGCAGATGCCATTGCGCGGGAACTGGGTTTGCCGGCGGAAAGCCTGCCACGCCTGGCAACGGGCATCAAGCACGTGCTGAACGAGGTCGCAGGCGAAGGCCATTGCTTTTTGCCACGCGACGAGGTGATCGCCCAGACCGCCGCCATGCTGGGTGTCATGCCGGATCTGCTGCCGCCCGCGCTGGACGATCTGGCCGCGCGCAAAGAGATCTTCATCGAGCAGGATCGCGTCTTCCTCGCGCCGTTCTTCTATTCCGAGCTGGGCATCACGCGCCGCATCAAGCAATTGCAGTCTGCCCCTTCGCCGCTCCCCCCCATGACGCCGCAAAAGTGGGATGCCGTCTTCGCCGCGACGCAAGCAGCCTTCGGCACGCAACTGGCCACCCAGCAGCGTTACGCCCTGCGCATGGCGTATGAGAATAAGGTCAGCATCCTCACCGGCGGCCCCGGCACCGGCAAGACGACAACCATCCGCACGCTGGTGCACGTGCTGGAACAGGCTGGCGCGCCCTATGTGCTGGCCGCGCCCACCGGTCGCGCCGCTCGCCGCATGACCGAGGCGACCGGCAGAGCCGCCCGCACCATTCATCGCCTGCTGGAATATATGCCCAGCGCCAACGCCTTCGCCCGCAACGAGGAACGTCCCCTCGAGGCCAGCTTCGTCATCGTCGATGAAGTCAGCATGATCGACCTCATCCTGATGTATAACTTGCTGAAGGCGCTTTCCCCCCGCACGCACCTGCTGCTGGTGGGCGACGCCGATCAATTGCCCTCGGTCGGCGCGGGGAACGTGCTGCACGACCTGCTGGAATCCGAAGCCGTGCCGGTGACGCACCTGACCGAACTCTTTCGCCAGGCCGCCGCCAGCCGCATCATCGTCACGGCGCACGGCGTGCGCGACGGCATCATTCCTGACCTCAAGCCCGATCCCAACGCCGATTTCTTCTTCATGCCCGCGCCAACGCCGGAACAGGCCGCGCAACTGACGCTGGATCTCGTCACGCGCCGCTTGCCCACGCGCTATGGCGTCGATCCAGTACGCGACATTCAGGCGCTCGCGCCGATGTATAAGGGGCCGGCAGGAGTGGCGGCCCTCAATGACGCCTTGCAACAACGCATCAATCGCAGCGGGGGCGAAAGCGTGACGGCGGGGGCGCGCACTTTTCGCACGGGCGACAAGGTGATGCAACTCAAGAACGACTATGACAAGAACGTTTTCAACGGCGACGTGGGCCTGGTGACAGTCATCGATCAGCATGACGGCTTGCTGGTGGTGCAATTCGGCGACCAGGCCGTGACTTATGCCTTTCACGAACTGGACGCGCTGGCCCTGGCCTATGCCGTCAGCATCCACCGCGCGCAGGGCAGCGAATATCCCGTTGTGGTGCTGCCGTTGGTGATGCAGCACGCCATGTTGCTGCAACGCAACCTGCTCTACACCGCCATCACGCGGGCTAAGAAACTGTGCGTCATTGTCGGCGAAGAGCGCGCCCTGCGCTATGCCATCCACAACGACGAGGTTGCCGCCCGCAACACCGCGCTGGCTGAGCGGCTGCGCCCCACTGCCGCTCCCTCCCCAGCAGCGCGGGAGGGGGGAGCATCAGCGACCGACGAGGGGCATCGCACCACGAACGGCGCGCAGGGCATCGTTGTCGCCAATGAGATGCCGCGCCGCGAGAAAACAGGGGGTGATAGCCGCAAACGCCCCAAATTAGGCGCAGAGAGCGATCATTCCTGAGTGTGTTCGACCAGGTGTTGGCCCCGCCCCCTCATTCCCCATCCATTTGGCCAGGTGCGCGCCATTCTCCCATCCTCAGCCTTGTCATCCGTGTTTGTTGCGCGATACAATAGTCCCTGTATAGCTCTCCCATATCAGAAGCGAGAGCGATACGCGGCAAAACACGCACACAATCGCACGTGCAAGGCTGAGACGTTGGGGTCGTGCCACACCCCGACCGCCATCCCCTCATCACACCAGCCGATGGCGTCGCCCGATGCGCACGCGCCCCAACCAAGTAGGAGAATTTGCCACGCATGGCAAGTAGCACTCAACCACGAACCATCGGCGAGCTTCGCGCCAGCGGTCATCACACCCGCTCGGTAAAAGAGGAGTTGCGCGCCAATCTGATCCAGAAAATCCGCGATGGCGTGGAACTCTTTCCCGGCGTCGTCGGCTATGAAGAAACCGTCATCCCGCAGATCGAGAACGCCATTCTGTCGGGCCAGGATATCGTCTTGCTGGGCGAGCGCGGCCAGGCCAAGACGCGCATCGCCCGCAGCCTGGTGAATTTGCTCGACCCGGAAATTCCCGTCATCGCCGGTTGCGAGATCAATGACGATCCGTTCAATCCCATCTGCAAGGCGTGCCAACTGCGCGTGGCCGAAGAAGGCGATACCACGCCCATTGCCTGGTTGCCCCGCGACCGCCGCTATGGCGAAAAGCTCGCCACACCGGATATCACCATCGCCGATCTCATCGGCGAAGTTGATCCCATCAAGGTTGCCGAAGGACGCTACCTGGCCGATGAACTCACCATCCATTACGGCATGGTCCCGCGCACGCATCGTGGCATCTTCTGCCTGAACGAGCTGCCCGACCTTGCCGAGCGCATCCAGGTCGGCTTGCTCAACATCATGGAAGAGCGCGACGTGCAGATTCGCGGCTACAAG
>JAJPKG010000426.1 GCA_021323815.1 Pseudomonadota bacterium | reverse complement strand
CGGCAACGGTGCCTATCTGAAACAATTCACCGACACCGCGCCGGGAGCGATCTTTTACAGCAGCGCCAGCATCGTTGACGGTCATCTCTACATCGGCGACATGAACGGCACACTGTTCAATCTTGCGCTCTAGGCATGGGACGACGGCGGCGGGTGGTGGCGCGCTGCGCGGCGATTTTGGCCTGGTAGCGTGGTACCAGCACCAGCACATAGGCGATGGTCACGGCGAAGATGCCCCCGATGAGCGCCGGCACAGCAATGGGCGAGACCCCCGGCGTCGTTTGCAGCACCGCGCCAAAAAACAGCAGCGTGAAGATCGCGATCGTCAGCGCGGGAATGACCACCCCGCCGGGAATGCGGAACGAGCGTTCAGCATCCTTTTGCCGGCGGCGCAACTGGATGACGCAGATGCCCGCGACGGCATAGATCATCGCTTCCAGTGCCGCGCCAACGAGGATCAACACCTGAAACGCGCCGGTGGCAAAGATGCCCACCGCGATCAGCGCCGACACGCCCGCAAGCGCCACCACCGTCACCCAGGGAACGGTGAAACGATTCAGCCGCGCGAAAAAGGGCGGCATGGTGCCTTCGCGCGCGGCGGCATATAGAAAGCGCGAGGCGGTGGCGAATCCGCCGTTGAAGGTCATGACGCCGGTGAACAGCGTGGCGATCAGCATCCACCATTTGCCCACGTTGCCCAGCGCGGCCTCGGCCATCAACATCTGCGGCACCGGCGAGGGCGCGATGTAGCCGTTGCCGTGCGCATCCGGCGCGACACCCTTCACATCCGGTCGCAGCGTAAAAAGACCAGGATGCGCGGGATCCGGCACGCTCAACAAGTGCGTCGTCGCCAGCGTAAACAGGCCGTATGAGACGAAGAGCACGCCGATGGCGACGAACATGCCGCGCGGGATCAGGCGGTGATCGGAGATCTCCTCGGCCAGCGGCGTGACCCACTCGAAAGCCGAAAAAACAAAGACGCCCGCCGCCACCGCGTTGAAAAGACCCAATGGCGCACTCAACCCGCTGAGCGGCGTGTGAAACGCGCCCGGCACCGTCAGCCCGATGGCTGAGATGATGATGGCCGAGGCCAGCAGCGCATAGGTCGTCAGATCTTGCAGCATCCCGGCGATGTGGATGCCACGCAGATTCGCGGCTGTCGCCAGACCCAGCAGCAGCAAAATCCACAGCAGCGTCGGGGTTTGGGGAAAGACATGCGTGATGGCGCTGCCGACAACATAGCTATCCGCTGCGATGACGGCGACAATGGTGAGCGTATAGCCGAAAGCGATGATGAGCGAGAGCCGCTCGCTCAGCGCCACGCGCATATATTGCCGGATGGCCGCTGCGCTGGGATAGAGCGCGTTGAGTTCGGCGAAGCAACACGCCGCCAACAGCGCCAGCGCGCCCGCGATGAGGATGGCCAGCCACGCGCCATCCCCCGCGACGGATGATGCCACAACGACGCAGCCCAGAAAGCTGACGGCGGCGTAAGACAGCCCCGCGCTGGTGCTCAGCACGGTGCGAAAGCCCAGCACCCGCCGCAACTGCGGCGTGCTGGCGGTTTCAGTTGCCATAGAAACGATAAATCCCCCTCGTGGCTGGATGTTGCTGCTCAGCATAACCGACCACGCGGGGGAATGTCAAAGGGCAAGACGAGCCGGCGGTTCAAACCGCACCCAAAAGCTTCGCCACAAAGTCCGCCTTCCCGGACTGGAATACGGCAAGCGCGATCGGGGTCTTGGCAAGCCGCGCTAATGCTCGAAGACGCTCCACGTGCCATTGGTGTAATGAAGAATCACAGTGCTTGGCCGGTAGTATTCCCCGACGTAAGCGGGCACCCTGGCGAAAGCCCAGCCTTCATGAGCTGACACCATTGCGATTCCATTAGATCCCGCATGGTCAAGCACATGATTCACCGGCATCTTGTATGTTTCCCAACTCCCGTTGTGGAGATGGTACAAGATGAGCGTGGAGATCGGATCGATATCGTCCAGGTGATAGCCGAAGATGAACCCCTCTTGACTAGAAACCAGCGAGATATCGGTGAAATAGCTATCTAAGCCGGGGATGGGTTCAAACGACGGGATTGGGACGCGGGTGAACTGCGTCCCGTCGAAGTGATAAAGCACCGGTCGTTGGGGCTGGGAAGTAGACAGAGGATTGCCGCTAACGCCTATCATCCAGCCATCGTTAGATGCAGGGAAGCTCAAACCGCTCACACCGGTATTCGCCGGGAGTGCATAGGTAGTCACATGCCCGGCATCGTCATGAACGATCGAAACCGTGAAAGTGCCATCCGGTTTATAGGATGTGTACGCCGATAACCAAAGATCGTTCGGTCCTACCGGCACCAGCGGAAGCTGAACGCCCCCCGCGATGTTGGCGGGCAATGTCACTGGCGACCAGGTTCCGTTCAAATAGTGGAATAGGCCATTCGGTTGATTGCCAGGACCTTGCCCTAGCAGCCAGCCCTCATCTGCGTTGCGCATGGCAATATAGCCATTGACAAAAGCTTGTGTGCCGGGGACGTTGACGTGTTGCCATTGCCCATGTTGATAGTGATACACCACCAACGCCGCCTCATCATTGATGTCCCACGCGCCACTCTTTGTCAGTCCACCTGCTGCCCAACCTTCATCTGGCGAGACCATTGAGACTGTCTCAAGCGCGATTTTGGGCAGGGTAATGGGGAATTTCTGCCACTGGCAGTTATGCAGGTGATAGATGACGCCGCTGAGTGGGGTTGGATGTTCGCTATCAAACTGAAAACCAACAGCCCACCCATTGCTGGGCGAAGTGAATGACATTTTCAACAGTTGCGTATGAGACGGCAAGGTGTCACCGCTGGACTTGACATTGACGCAACCGGGATCGATTGCCACAGGTGGTTGCCCCCTGTTTGCATGACGCAACGTTCCAAAGACGGCGAAACTGGCGGCAATCATCAGCACGACGGCAGCGACAGAGGCCACACCCACCCAGCGCCGGCTCGCCGGGCGCGGTGCGGGCGTGGGAGACGCCATGACAGAGTGATCGAAGGACGATCCAATATTATCGCTCACGGAATGGCTCCTTTGTTCGATGAAAGCAGCGTGTGGCGTCAGGCGCGCGTGCAAGGCATCCCAGCCGGTCAGGGGCGCGCCGTCAGGCGGCATCTCGGCCAGCTCGCGGCGCATGGCTCCGGCAATGGCGCGCCATTCCGCGAGATTCGCCCGGCAGGCGTCACAGCCTTCCAGATGGGCCGCAACATGCCGCGCCATGATCTCATCCAGCGTGCCAGCGGCGTACTGTGGCAGCAGATCCTGGTAGGGTGTATGGTTTGTGTCACCAAACATCGCTCACACATCCTCCGCCACGCGCATGCGCGCTAAGATCTCATGCAACGCTTGCCGGGCATAGCTGAGGCGGCTTTTCACCGTCCCGCTGGGCACGCCGAGAATTTCGGCAACCTCGTCGATGCTGAAACCCTGCAAGCACACCAGATAGAGCACCTCGCGGTGTTTTTCCGACAGGGCGCGGATGGCTTCATCCAGGCTGATGCGCGCCAGGATGGCATCTTCCGGCGAATGGGCCGGGGCATCGCGCTCGTCCTCCAGTTCCAGCGGCGTCGCGTGTCCTTCCGCGCGGCTGCGTGCTCGGCGGTGCGCTTGCAGCGCATGTCGGTGCGCAATCTGAAAAATCCATGCCGCCACCGAGCCGCCCGCGCGCAGGGATTGCGCTGAGCGCCACACGCTCAAAAACGTTTCTTGCAGCACGTCTTCCACCTGCGCCGCGTTGTGGTTGAGTTGATACCACAGATAGCGCCGCAGG
>JAJPKG010000270.1 GCA_021323815.1 Pseudomonadota bacterium | reverse complement strand
TTACGGGCTTCCTGTAAGCGCTATTCCCCCCACAATGGGGGGAAAATCCGCATGATGGCCGGAAGGCACTGGTCGCCCTTGCGCGAGGGGGGGAGGGATGTTAGCATGAAGGCGAGAAACCACGAAAAATCACGGCTGAGATGCCTCTGTGTGCTAGACCATGCAGGTCGCTCAACGACGAGGGGCCGTCTGCCAAAACCGCTGGAGGTTGACCATCTTTATGGAACTAAAACCCATCCACCAACCATTGCAGGAATGGGTCGATACCTGCGCCGCGTATCTGCGGCCCGACAAGATCTCGTGGTGCGACGGCTCGCAGGCCGAGCATGACATGCTGGTCGCTGAGATGCTGGCTAGCACTGATCCCAAAACGCATCTGATCCCATTAAATCCCCAGACATATCCCAACAGCTATCTCTATCGCAGCGACCCGAACGATGTGGCGCGCACAGAGGAAGTGACCTTCATCTGCACACGCGACCGACGCGATGCGGGCATCACGAACAACTGGATGTCGCCCAAAGAGGCGCAGGAGCGCGTGGGGCCGCTGTTTAAGGATTCGATGCGCGGTCGCACGATGTATGTGGTGCCCTACCTGATGGGCACGCCGTCATCGCCCTTCGCCAAAGCGGGGGTGGAGATCACCGACAGCCCCTATGTGGTGCTGAACATGCGCATCATGACGCGCATGGGTGATGTGGCGCTCGAACATATCAAACAATCAGGCGGAGACTATGTGCCGGGGCTGCACTGCACAGCGGACCTGGACCCGAAGAAGCGCTTCATCGTGCATTTCCCCGAAGAGCAGTTGGTGTGGAGCGTGGGGTCCGGCTATGGCGGCAATGCGCTGCTGGGCAAGAAGTGCCTGTCGCTGCGCCTGGCAAGCTGGATGGGTCGCAACGAGGGTTGGATGGCGGAGCACATGCTCATCCTGGGCCTTGAAGATCCCAGCGGCAACGTGACCTATATGGCGGGGGCGTTCCCCAGCGCGTGCGGCAAGACAAACCTGGCGATGCTGGTATCGCCGCTGGCCGAGGAAGGCTATCGCGTCTGGACGGTGGGCGATGACATCGCCTGGATGCGCATCGGGCCGGATGGGCGGCTGTGGGCGATGAACCCAGAGGCGGGCTTTTTCGGCGTGGCACCGGGAACAAGCGCGCTGACCAACCCCAACGCGATGGCGACGATGCACAGCAACAGCATCTTCACCAACGTGGCGCTGACCGCCAACAACGAACCCTGGTGGGAAGGCATGACAGATGGCGCGCCGCCAGCGAATCTGATCGACTGGCGCGGCAATCCCTGGACCGGCCTGGCACCAGCGGCGCACCCCAACTCGCGGTTCACCGCGCCGGCGCGGCAGTGCCCCAGCATCTCGAAGGAATGGGAGAATCCGCAGGGGGTGCCGATCTCGGCGATCATGTTCGGCGGGCGGCGGGCACGCGTGGCCCCGCTGGTCTATCAGGCGACCTCGTGGGAACACGGCGTATATATCGGCGCGACGATGGCCAGCGAGACGACGGCGGCAGCCACCGGCAAGGTGGGCGTGGTGCGGCGCGACCCGATGGCTATGCTGCCTTTCTGCGGCTATAACATGGCGGACTATTTCGGCCACTGGCTGGAAATGGGCCGGCGCATCCCCAATCCACCGCAGATCTTCCATGTGAATTGGTTCCGCAAGGGAGCCGACGGCAAGTTCCTGTGGCCGGGCTTCGGGCAAAACGTGCGCGTGCTGAAGTGGATGCTGGATCGCGTGCAGGGGCGCGGCGAGGCGCAAGAGACGATCATCGGTCATGTGCCGACGGCCAGCGGGCTGGATCTGCATGGAGTGAACCTCAGCCGCGAGCAGGTGGACGCGCTGCTGCACGTGGACCGCGACGAGTGGCGCACCGAAGCGCTGGCGGGCGGCGCGTTCCTCAGCGAGTTCGGCAGCGACCTGCCGGAACCGCTGCACCAGCAAAACCTGGCGTTGCTGAAACGCACCGGCTGGGTGGAGTGAAGCTTTTTCAGCAAAAGGTGTCGTGGGGCGCTGTCACATGTGGCAGCGCCTCGTTTTGCGCTGCGCGAGCCTGAGCCTGGGTGATCATGCCGTCGCTGACCATCCGCATGAGCACGTCGTCCTGACGCGCTCGCGCCGCCGCTGGATTGCACAGGGGATCGTAGAGCGAGGGGGCGCGCACCAGACCGGCCAGCAGCGCGGCCTGGGCCAGGTCAAGCCGGGCGGGCGAGACGCCGAAATAATGCTCGCTGGCCGCGCCGATGCCATACGCTCCGTCGCCGAAATAGACCAGATTGAGATACAGTTCGAGGATCTGACGCTTGTTGTAATGCTGCTCGATCTTCAGCGCCAGGACCATATCCTGCCATTTCTTCCAAAGGGTATGATCGTCGCCATGCAAATAGGCGTTTTTCGCCAGCTGCTCGGTGAGCGTGCTGCCCCCCTCGACAATGCGCCCGGCCCACAGATCGTCCCACGCGGCACGGGTGAGGCCCATCACGTCGATGCCGTGATGGGCATAAAAATGCTCGTCTTCAGCGGCGATCAGGGCTTCAACCAGCAAAGGCGAGATGTCGTTATACGCGGTGTAGGGTGCATGATGCGCGGCCACCTCGCCTTGCACCTGATCATCGAGCGAACCAACTGCCGGTGTGGTGTTCCAACTCCACGCGAACGCGCCAACGCACACCAGAAAAACCGCCAGCATGCCCACTGCGACACGCCGCATCCGCCGCGAGCATAGCACAAGCCGGTGCCAGGCGCTGCCACCCCGCTCGCGCAGCCACTTCCACGCTCCGTTGTCATACGCCGCCCCTACCTGCATCCGCTCCTGCCACGACGCCGCCATCTCACATGCCTCTCGATCCATCCATCTGGTCTGTTTTTGCCAACAGAGATCGTACCACGCGCAGATGAGAAAGCGATGAAAAAGCGGGCCAAAAGGGCCATGTGCCATTATTCAGTGACGATGCCTCGCGCCGCCAGCTCGCCGCGCAGCCGCAGCAGCGCGCTATCCTTCTGCTTGGCTTCCAACATCACGTCATAGCGCCAGCGGCCCGTCTCGCCCAGAAAGGCGACGAACTCATCAACGTCCACCCAATCCGCGTGCTGCGACGCCAGGGGAGCCACCTCCGCCAGCAGCGTTTTGCCCGACGATTTGTCGCGCCGCCGCACCACGCGATCCTCGCGGCGCGGGCTGCTAAAATGCACCTTCGGTGTGACCCCTTGCGGCCAGGTGGGCAGGCAGAGATCCGCCGCTTGAGCGATGGTGAGGTGATCGGGATTGTTCACGGCGTGGTGCAGATTATCCAAAACCAGCGGCACGCCCGTTTGTTGGTGAATGGCGACGATATCCGGCACGGAATAGCTTTTTTCGTCGTTTTCCAGCACAATGCGCCGGCGCGCATGTTCCGGCAGGCGCAGATAGCGGTCCACGAAGCGCGCCATCGCCGCCGCCTTATCGCCGAAGACACCACCGCCATGCAAAACCACCACCGCTTCTGGTCCCGCGCCCAGCGCGTCTAAAAAGCGCGCATGATAGTCCAGGTCGCGTAGGGCGGCGGCATAGACCGCTTCATGAGGGGAGTTCAGCACCACAAAGGGATCGGGATGCATGGAAAGGCGCAGGTTCTGCGCGCGAGCGCGTTCCCCCAGCCGCGCCAATTGCTCAGCGCACTCTTCAATCTGATGGTGAAATTGCGGCAATTGGGGATGGGTGATATAGGGCGCAATGCGCGAAGAGATGCGATACATGGTGATGTGTTCGTCGCGCAGATAATCGAAAATGGCCTCAAGGTACGTGAGGCTGACGCTGAGGTGAGGATTGTTCTGCCAGCGCCGTCCGTCAGCTTCTTTGAGACCAGGCCGTCCGGTCACTTTGGCCGCAAACCCTAAGCGCATGATAATGCTACATCCTGTTGCTATGTCTTCTCAGGAAATATAGCAATTTGATCAGGCTTTGTTCAAGGTATGTTGATATCCCTGCCGTAAAAACAGGAATCATGCCTCACCCAATGCGACACGCAGGCGATCGCCGAATTCAGGCGGCTCCGCCTTGCCGAGGGCGATCTGCGGGGTGTTGTGCCATGCGGCACAGTGGCGGAGCGCGCCGGCCACATCCGCCACCACGCCGGCGGTCGGTTTGATGCCTGGCTCGAGGTAGATCGCCTTCACCTCGAAGCGACCTGCGCTGCGGTGGGCTTTCGGGTCCAGCCGCCCGATGAGCGCGCCGCGCCGCAAGATGGGCAGGGTGAAATAGCCATAGCGGCGTTTGGGTTCGGGCGTGTAACACTCGATGCGATAGTCGAAATCGAACAACTGCGTGGCACGAGCGCGATCCCACACGATAGGATCGAAGGGGGAAAGCAGGGTGGTCACGCTGCTGCGCAACGCGCCGCGCTCAGCCGCTTCGGCCAGCGCCAGGTTGTCACGATGCACATATGCCGGCTCGTCCAGCCCTTCGATCTGCGCGGGCAGCAGCTCGCCCGCCGCCGCGAGTTCGGCCAGATATGCGGCCATGCCGGCTTTGGGGGTGCGATAATAGTCCGGCACCCAGCGGGCGGTGGCGACGCCGAGGGCGCGAACGGCGCGCAGGGCGAATTCGCGC
>JAJPKG010000010.1 GCA_021323815.1 Pseudomonadota bacterium | reverse complement strand
GCGCACGGCGCGCTCGTCGCAATGCCCCGCGCCCGCGCTCAGGGTATCCTGAATATGATCAGCCGGGCTATCGTGCGCGCCGACAGCGGCAGCCAGACCGCCCTGGGCATAGCGCGTGTTGCTTTCGCCCAGCGTGCTTTTGGTGACAAGCGTGACGCGCAGCTCCGCCGGCAGCCGCAGTGCCAGCGAGATCCCCGCGATGCCGCCGCCGATGATGAGCACATCCGCTGCGGGCACTGTCGCCGGGCCGTCGCTCGATGGATGGGCCATGTTGCTCGATCTCCTCTGAAAGGTGGAGGACCAAGCAGCGGCCCTCGATCTCATGTCATCTAGATACTTCGTGTCAAATTCACACGAAGTCGGTACTAGGATTATACCATCTAACACTCCCTTAATACAAGGCTGTTATTCAGCGGGATAATTACCGGAGGATCGACAGATAACCAGATAAGAAGAGATGGGACTCACTTGAAAGCGCAGACAAATACCATCACGTGTGGAGGCAAGGGCTGCAAAAAGAAATAAAATAAGCGAGAGAAGAAATTTGCACCTGACAACGATCCAATAAACCTATCTGTGTGGGTTTCGAGAGTGATAGCGTCTGGATGAAACTCACACAGATAGGCATTGTCACTATGATATGTGAGGAACGATTGAAACTATCAGCCTATTCAGCGAATAGGGGTGAGTTCAGTACAACACTTCGGACAAAATGCCGCCCCTGGCAGCACCGTCGTAGCACAATTTACACAAACTAGAGGCTTTTCTACTACTGGTATACCGCAAAACGCGCAAAATTCAGCTCCTACTTGCAACGGTTTATGGCATTCGCGACACTCTCCGTCGGTAGCAGGCATAATGCCGAGTTGGGCTTCCAACAGGGCAATCTGCTGAGGTCGTTGTTCTATAGCCTCCTTCCTGCAACAACTTCTCGGAATCGTTTTTCATCCCATGCATTGAATGGAACGATGTTGGGTGCGTTGACCTGTCCAGCGCGACCACGTTGTATGTTTTGTACACCAGGCGAACTAACTTCTACAAAACCATCACCGAATTGTTTACGCACTTGAATACTTGTGATCTGGGAATAGAATAATGGCAACGAGGTTGTCCCGAAAAAAGTTCCCCCACTACCTGCCGCGCCTTTAACAATGATAACGCGCTGATCTGTTGCCAGCAACAGTTGATTGAATTTGCCCTGGGCATAGGCTAACACTTGCTCGTTGGGGAGCAATGTTTTTTGCAGTTCACGGCCAATTGAACCCCCAGGAAGTTTGACTGGAAGCCGCCATAAGGTCGGTGGGCGTAGTATCCTGCTCGGCGAGGAATTGGCCCCTCCCCAGTAAAGCTGGAGAGGGGAGATCAGGTGGCTAACTGGTCGTGAAGCTCGACGCAGATCGCTACGCCAAAGGTCTCCCCCTCGCTATCGGGAGGATGGGGCACAGGGTTCCCATGACGAGACAGGAGGGGCCGGGGGGTGGGGCCTCCCGCCGATGACCACGCCCGTGACCAGATTCACCCCGAAGTGATAGCCGATGGCGTCATGGCGGGGAATATCCCATAAGGCCAGGTCGCAGCGCAGGCCCGGTGCCAGCGTGCCGCGATCCGCCAGGGCCAGCGCGGCTGCCGCGTGGCGGGTGACGGCCAGCAGCGCCTCAGGCAGCGTCAGCCCCATGTGGGCGATGCCCAGCGCCACCATCATTTGCAGATTCTCACAATAGCACGTGCCGGGGTTGAAATCCGTCGCCAGTGCCACCCGCACGCCATGCGCGATCAGCCGCCGCGCGTCGGGATATGGCGTGTTGAGCGTCAGCGAGCAGCCGGGAAGCAGCACGCCCACCACGCCTGCCGCCGCCAGATGGTCGAGATCCGCGTCGCCAGCACAGTCCAGGTGGTCGGCAGAGGTTGCGCCCAACTCCGCCGCCAGTGCTGCGCCGCCGGAGCGGCTCAGTTGCTCGGCATGCAGTTTCAGATGATAGCCCAGCCGCCGCGCGGTGGAGAGGATGGAGCGCGTTTCATCCAGGCTAAAGGCGCTGCGCTCGCAAAACACATCGCAAAATGCCGCCCGTCCGGCGAAAGCCGGCAACCATTCATCGCGCACGGCACGCACATAGGCGGCGCGGTCGGCGCGAAATTCGGGCGGCACCACATGCGCGCCCAGGAAGGTTGGAACCACCTGCGGCAGATCTGTTTCGGCGGCGAAGTGCACGGCCACCGTCAGCAGGCGCTCCTCGCTCTCGCGGTCCAGCCCATAGCCGGTCTTGGCCTCAACAGTGGTGGTGCCGTGCGCGCGCATGGATCTCAGCCGCTCGCGCGCAAGAGCAACCAGTTCGCCATAGCTTGCCGCTCGTGTGGCGCGCATGGTGCTCGCGATGCCCCCGCCCCGCGCCTGAATCTCTTCATAGCTCGCCCCAGCGTGGCGCTGCTGAAATTCCCCCGCCCGGTCGCCAGCGAACACCAGATGCGTATGCGCGTCGATCAGCCCCGGCGTCACCACCTTGCCCCCGGCGTCGATGATCTGCGGCGGCGTCTCGCTCGACTCGAAGGCAATCTCATCCAACTGCGCCATCGGACCCAGCCAGATGATCCGCTCGCCTCGCGCCACTAACGCCGCCTCAGAGATTATCCCCACTGATCCTGTCGCGCTGGGAATAGTGCGCTCCCCATTCATCGTCAGCAACTCCCCGATGTTGCGGATGACGAGCGTGGGCGGGGGCAGAGCGGGCATGGGGAAGATGTCTCCTCGAATAAAATTTGCGCAATAACAGGTACATTATATCGTGTGGCCGCATGATAACGACACTGCGACCCATTATGTCAAATTCGTATCCAAGCGTCTTGACAAACATCCGCTCGCCCGGTATACTCTGGATAAGCCAAACACCTCGTGTCATCCCCCACCCTTTCGGAGGAATCATGCGCACATTTATCCCCAACACCCTGCATCACCATGCGCGTTTCATCCTGCTTGCCATCCTCACCATCATTCCCTTGACCGCAGCTTATGTAACACAGCGGGGGGGGGGTAAAGCATACGTCTAGCCAGCGTGTCACCATTCCCGGCCACATCGTGCCGGCACTCAAGGGACTGCATCCGCTGGGATCTGTTCCCCCCAACCAGATCTTGCACCTCTTGGTTCAAGTACCGTTTCGCGACCGCGCCGGCCTGAATGCTTTGCTCGCCGCGCAAGACGACCTACACTCCGCACTTTTCCATCACTATCTCTCGCCGGCTCAGTTCACCTCGCGCTTTGGCCCTTTGCCACAAACGACAAAGCAAGTGGCAGATTTTCTCAGTGGCCAGGGATTGCATGTGGAGACTGTTTCCGCGAACCGCAGTTTCATCAATGTTACTGGTTCTGCATCGAACGTGGAACATGCCTTCGCTTTGCAACTGGACGATTATTCTTACGAAGGACGGCTGGTCTTCGCACCGCTGAATGAACCATCGGTGCCAGCATCTTTGAATGGGATGATTCAAGGAATCAGCGGATTGAATGATGTCGCGATTCTCCATCATCAGCCCAGGGTCTCGCCCGTCACCATCAAGCAACCTCGTGGCAAAAGCCCACACGATCCTGGTGGCTGCTATCCGGCAGGGTATGGCCCAACCACTTTTGATTATGCCTATGATCTCTGGCCGTTGTTGAACGCGGGCTATAACGGCAAAGGGCAGACCATCGATCTGGTCGAGTTTGATGGTGGTAGGGAAAGCGACATCACCCCTTTCGACCAGTGTTTTGGGTTAACAGCTCCTATCTGGCTCAGCAATGTATATATTACATACCAAAATAGAACGGCATCAAGTACTCCTCTTACCTTTGGTGGTGCTGTCGAAGCGGATCTGGATATGGAAGTGGCGCATGAAATTGCACCGGGCGCTGCACTCCGTTTTTACTTTGGACTTAACGACGGCTATGATTCCAATACTGATGGCGTCTATTTCTACATGAGCGATGGAATCTTGCCAGTTTTTGATACTCTTGTGGCAAGAGATGACGCCCAACTGGTGAGTACTAGTTGGATCCCTGCCTGCGAAGAAAACATTGGTGGAGTGATCCAAGCGGCTGATATGGCACACTATGATGCAGATCTGACGCAAGGTGCCTCAGAAGGCACCGCGTTCTTTCAGGGATCAGGTGATGATGGTTCGGACGATTGCAATAACCACACTGCCAGCATCGATGTGTTGACCGGCGATCCTCATGTAGTAACAGTCGGTGGTACCCAGTATACACCGGCATCGGATGGCACACGGGGAAGTGAAGTAGCCTGGGGTGGCAGTGGCGGTGGGCAAAGCACTTTTTTCCCAACACCGTTCTACCAACTCCTTTTGCCTTCGGGTTCGGTATATCCTACGATGCGTGGGGTACCTGATGTCTCAGCAGATGCATATGTTAACCCCACGTTTACTGTAGGTTATAGCATATATTGTGATGTGCAAAACCTCGCGCCGCAAAACTGCCCTGGCTGGTTAGTTGTTGGTGGCACCAGTGCAGCAGTCCCCTTGTGGGCAGGGATCATCGCTGATATCAATTCCTACTTGACTGCTCAGGGCAAAACGACGATGGGGACGACAGTGGCATTGCTCTACCAAATGGACTGGCATGATGCCAGCGCGCTTCATGACATCACCAGTGGCAGCAATGGTGCCTATTCCGCTGGCACAGGCTATGATCTCGTTACCGGCCTCGGTTCGCCCGATGCCTGGAAGATCGCTAGTGATCTCTTCAATCAGGTGCAAGTGAATACGGAGTCGGATATCGTCTGGGGAGTGAAGCAAAGCAATGGGGATGTGGATCTCATGGCTGCCGCTTTCCATAGTGACACGGGAGCCGCTACTCTTGTCGATGTCACCCAACTTATTTCCCAGATCAGCGCCAATCCCAATTACACGTTTCAACTGATACCCAACGCAGGACCGCCTGCCATCGTCAGCTATCCCACGCAGGGCGATGGCACTGAAGTGGATGTGTTTGCCCTAGCGACTGATCCTGGCGGAACAGCGGAACTGCATGGATTCACGTATTTACCAGGATCGGGAGCCTGGACTGATCTGGGTACGGTAGTCAATGGAGGTACCAATCCGTTGCCCAATCGCAATCCGGTGGCCATTGTGCAAGGTGCGCCTGCGGCATCCACGGTCGCGCTGTTTGGCATCACCAACAGCGGCCACGTGATGGAGTATTATCAAAGCAATTCTGGCAGGCTCAGCGGAGGAACCTTTGCAGCGTTCACTTCCCGTGATATTTCCGCCCAGACGGGCATCACCTGTCAAGGGGGCATCTCACCAGCAGCCGTCATGGACAACACCAATGAGCCGGTAATCTTCGCCGATTGCAGCAATAAGCTGGTGGAGTTTTACACGAATGGTGGGGGTACCTATTACGCCAACACCAGCTTGCCCGGCAACAGCATTCCCAACGCCAGCGCGGCGTTTCCCGGCCACAGCATCGCGGCGCTCGTCGTTCCCGGCAATCCGGGAGCCATCGAAGCCTATGTGGCCAG
>JAJPKG010000382.1 GCA_021323815.1 Pseudomonadota bacterium | reverse complement strand
CACACGGCGTTCAGAAGATAGCGCGAAGGCACATCGAGGATGGCAAACACATCGCTAAAAAGCACGCCGGTTGTGCGGACAACGCCCCCCACGCAGGCGTCACGCTCAAGCACCAGCACGCGCATCCCCAAGAGCGCGGCGGAACTGGCAAAACTCAGCCCCGCGAAACTTGCGCCGACCACCACCACATCAAACGTGCCATCGGAAGCTGAATCTTCCGGCCTGGATAGGGAAATTCCGTCAGGCTGTGTCTGATCTCCATGAGAAACTGGCATAACGTGGCGTTCTTCCTTTCCATGTACTCTATAGCATAGAAAAACAAGGGCGGAGACTGCCTCGTGCATGGACACGAAAGGAGTGAGGTGGTACGCTCTTTTTCACAAGCGGAAGACAGCGTGGTTTCAACCGCTCGCCTGTCGGGTGAAGAAAGGAATGACAAGAGCATGCATATCTCACGCCTGTTTGCCATCCTGTTCCTGCTGGCTGCCGGCAGCTTAACGGGATGTTTTACCGACAATTCCACCAACACCACCGCAACCGCCACTTTCGGCAATCCGTGCGTGACGCCGCCGCCGCTGCCGACCCCATGAGCGCAACTGCCTTGCCGGCAGCGCGTCATGGATGAGAGGCATCAGGGATTCAACAGCACCGCGCCTGCGTGTGCGGGCAGATTGAGCGACGTGACTGTTGCTCCGGATAGCGTCTTGAAAGCATGGGGCAGGGTGACGGCGCAACTGGTGGCATAGGCGGGGTTCACCGCCACGAAACCGCCCGAATAGGCGCGCTGATAGGCGCAGCCTGCTTGTGTCATGTCGCCCTGCGGCGTGCCAATGGCGACATGATATTCGGGGTGGTCGTAAAACTGCCCATACTGCTGTTGCCCCACCACCGTCAGATAGGTTGCGTGCTCTTTGATGAGCAGGTAATTCGCCAGCGCCCACTCCATCTGGTCCGAACTGATCTGCGACGAGGGTTCCTGGTCGAAGACGAACAACCCCTTGCCTTGCCCTTGCAGTTGTTGCAGGAACGAGACATAGCTGTTCCATTCATCGCCGACGATATAGGGAAAGTTGGGGTTGCCGAAATGGGTGAAGCCACCTTCATCGGCGATGATGTCGGCATAGGGGAGCATCTGCGACCAAAAGCCCCAGTTTTGATAATCGAACGAAAAATTCATCGCCACCTTAATGCTCGCATTATAGTGCTTGATCATGGCATAGACCGTTTTGCCCCAGGTGATGATGGAGTTTTGATATTGCGGATCGTGGATGAGTCCGGAGTAAAGCTGCACCCACTTGCCGTTCTTGTCGAAATGCCCGCAGCGCTCCCAGGTGTTGACATAGCCGATGTTATCGAAACCGATGCCCTTATAGCCGGCTGTGATCTGGGGAATGAACTGCTGGTTCATCAAAAACTGCAACACGGCGGGATTCGTGATATCCAGCGGCGTGTTCGGCTCGCCGAAGCCATAGGCCGGCGTCGTTTGATCGCATTTATAGACGATCCAGTCGGGATGATTCTGCTTGAACCAGTCAATGGAATAGAGCGGTCCGTTGTCGCCGTTGCCGATGCGCTCACTGGGATTATAGGAGATGGTGAACGCGCCGGGAACGCTCTGCGCGCTGTTCGCGCCCCACACCAGGTCCACCTTGCCTTGCAAGCTGTTCAGGTCGCTCACATACGTATCAAATGCCAGACCGAGATGGATGTTGGCATAGGTATCGATCAACCCCCCGGTGGCAACCGGCGCGGTGGGCGAGGCCGCCGGCGTGCCGGTTGCTGTGGCGGATGGCGGCGTCGCCGTCCCGTTGGCGCTGGCCTGCGTTCCCGTCGCGGCAACTGTCGGCGTTCCGTTCCTGCCGCTGCCCGTCACGGCGGAGGTGCCATGCGCCGAGCCTGGTGCCGACGTGCCGGGCGCGCTGAGCACCAGGCCAGTCAACACCACCACCAACAGCACCAGCACGCTCACCCCCGTCAAGAATTGCCAGCGAGGCAACGCGCGTAACCGGCTCAGGAACGTCTGCATGGCTCACCCTTTGTTCTGAAGAAATGCTGCCGCGTTTCTTTTCCGAGTGGAATGTACGCTCAGCTGTTTTGATCCCCCCTCTCCAGCTCTGCTGGGGAGGGGGTTAGGAGATGGGGCCGCCTCCGCGCCGATCACCTCACTAAGCAACGCAGGCGGCAACACCAGCTTATCTCAGACAAGCTGCATGGTGATAGATTGGCCTGCTGCCAGCGTGGCGAGGGCGACCTTCTGACCGTCGATCCACTGGCTGTGCGTCAGCGTATAGCCATTGCCGGCGCGGAGGTTGCCGGTGACGGGAACGGTCGCGCCGTTGCTCACCGTGATGGTAAGCTGCTTGCCCGTGACGCTCGCTACCACGCCGGACTGGCGCAACAGCGTCTTGTTGGCCATGTACATGCCGATGGCATCCAGCCGCAGGCTTTGCACCGGCACCTTATACAGCGCCTCATATTTGGCGAAGGTCAGATCCAGCAGATCGCCCAGCAGCGTATGCGTGCCGTCATAGGCGCGCAGGTTCGGCTGATGATACATCTCTGGATCGATGTTGCCGGTGATCATGTCCAACAGCAGCGTCTGGCTCTCAACATCCAGAATCTGCTGATAGGTCAAGGGGTGCCCCCAGAAACTCTGGTAAAGGCAGTTATATTCCGCCACCCACTCATCCGGCGTCGAAACGTTGAAAAAGAGGTTGGTCGGATGGCGCGGCACCAGCATGATCTGCGGATTCACCCAATCCTGGATGCCCTCGTTCGGCGCGGGATTGTTTTCGCCGGCGCGGGATGAGTCGCTCACCAGATAGCGGATGCCGGTCGCGTAAGCGGCGGCAAGAAAGGTGGCGTCATGCAGGCCCGACACGTTGGGCGTCACCATCGCCGAGGTGGTGAAATCCGTCAAGTTGAGCGTCTGCGCCTGGCTGACATTCTGCATGATCTCACTGGTCACGAAGCTGGCGTCGTCGTTGTCCATGTCGGCGTGGTCAAACGTGTGGTTCGTCCAGATGAAATCTGCCTGATTGCTCTTGGCCGCGCGCGTCAGGGTATCGCCGGAATAGGCGTCTTGCAGGGTGCCATAGCCGTTGAAGACCATGTCCAGCTTGAGCTTTTTCAGCAGCGGATCCTGATGTTTGCTGCGTTGCCAGCGCACAACAGTGCGGAAATCTTGCCCCGTGATGCGATAGGTTGTCGGCGTGTTATCCACCGGCGTACCGCACGCGGTTCCCACCGGCCAAGTGTTGTCGTCGATGAACACGTCATCGATCTGCGATTCGAGATACGCCCCCTGCTGGCCGATGAACAGCCCGTTCGTCACCCAATCGATCAGTCCATAGGAAAGGATGATGCCGTGCGTGAGAAACTGGTTGCTGTCGAAGGTCAGCGCCAACAATTGCCGCCCGTCGGCATAGGTATGCACGGCTGCCAGCGCGTTGCCTTGCGCGTCAGTGATCAGCGGCGTGGTGCTGCCGTCGGTGGCAGGCTGCGCCAGATAGGTGTAGGCGTGCTGAATGGTGAACGGACTGCTGGTGTTCAGATAGGAAAAGATCTGGCTGCCGGCTGAGGTATACGTTCCCGTGTAAGGCGTGGTGTCGGTGCTGACGGCGCTGGCCGTGCCTTGAAAGCCGAAATCTGCGTTCGGGAAGGTATACCACGAGACCGAACGGATGCCGAAGCGCGCCTCGAACGCCCATAGTGTGTTCCATTCCGTCTGGCTCAGGCCGCTGACCCATTGCGTGCCGTTGTTATAGGCCAGCATGCCGTTCGTCAGGATGACGCCGTTGTAAAAAGCGTGGCACGCGCCGTCATCCAGCATCGACTCCGTCAGCCCGCCCGGCGTCTTCGCGCTGACATAGACGGTGTAGGGCGCGCCAATGTAATTCAGGCTCTGCTGGATGGCGGGCAAATCCACTTCGCTGCCGTCGCCGCTCAGCACCAGAATCTTCAGGTCCAGCGTCGGCGTGGTGCAGGGCGCGGCGGAACTGTGCGTTTTTGACGAGAAGATCGGCTGGTTGATGGGGGCAGCCAGCGGCTTCGATTTCGTGGTCAGCGCGGTTGATTGGCCGTTGCCGGACGACGTTCCACTGGAAAACATGGCGGAATTATATTTCGCCTGGTACAATTGATCCTTATACAATCGCCCGCTGCGTGGGGGGGCGGGACGAATCAACAAGACCGAGACGAGCGTGAAGATGACCAGACCAGCCACCAGGGTGCTGGCTGGAATCAGAATCTTCTTCGGCACGTGCAGCTTTTTCACCGGCGGTCCACCTCAAAAAATGATTGACGCGGCTTTTACCGCGTCAGGAAAACGATCGTCACCATCTGGAGATGCCCCACAGTGTAACGGGTGCGGCCAGGGAACATAACGATCGCTTTCTGTCTTGCTTGTGACGTGCGGCGATTATACAAAGGACGGCGAAAGGCTGTAAAGGGGGAATTTCAGGCTAGTCACTCTGTTTTTCAGTCCGATAGCTCATGAAATTCAAATCTGTTTCTCATATTTCCCACCGGCTTCGGCACAGCATGCCACAGGCTAGCTGATCGGTTGCGCCATGAAT
>JAJPKG010000262.1 GCA_021323815.1 Pseudomonadota bacterium | reverse complement strand
CGGACGGCACGATCCAAACGTATGACCTTCCCAACACTGACGTGCAATTAAACAACCAAAACCTGGATAACCGGTTAGAGTTGATCGAAGACATCACCACCGGGCCGGATGGGAATCTGTGGTTCGTCCATACGTATAACCAGCCAAATCACATGGCGCTGCGCAGCGAGATCGTGCGCATGACACCAGCCGGGCAGTTCACCTTCTTCCCATTGCCGCCTTTCGCCGGAAATTCCTTGCCGCCCCAACTGGGTAACGTGACCATTGGACCGGATGGCAACCTGTGGTTCGCGGCAAACTATTCTGATTCGTCGGAACACGCCGCCTCGCGTGTTGGACGCATCACCCTGACAGGGCAAGTCACGTGGTTTGATGTCGCGCCAGCGGGATATGGCGTGGGTGCCGTCACGAATGGACCTGATCATCATTTGTGGATTGCCGCTAATGCTGAGACCCCTGCTGCGTCCTCCGGCGAAGATGCGACTCCGGTGCGACCTGACGCACTGCTAGGGCGCATGGACACGAAAGGGAACGTCACCTATCGCCATCTCGGCAGCGTTGAGGTGCTCTCGTTACGCTTCAACGCCGATGGATCCTTGTGGCTGATGGACTACTCACAGATGCAAGCACAGGTTGAGCGCTTCGATCTCGCCACCAACCATATAACGGCGTATCATCTGCCGGATGAATCGCTTGCGTCGCGCCTTGTGTTCGCGCCGGACGGTGCGCTCTGGCTCATCACAGGGACGGGGACTTCATTGCAACTGTTGACCATGCGCCATCTCTATCGGCTATCGCCGCAAGGTGGGTTGACACGGGTGCAATTGCCTGGGGATAACATGGCGGCCTATGTCGCTTTTTCGGCTGACGGCCAGATGTGGCTGAGCGATTTCACCTATCATGGTCCCGGACTGGCCCTCAAAAATTTCACCAGCTACATCGCGCGCGTGACACCATAACGCAGGAAAAAATCCCCGCCTGTTCTTCAGGTGGGGATCGTGGTCTTCTTGCGTCTGTAGGGGCAATGCCTTGTGCTTGTCCTGGTGCGCTAGAGGTGCTGGTAGCGCAGCGAGATGATGCCGGGGGCGAAGCGGTTGGCTTTTTGCAGATATTCTTGTTCGTTGCCGAGGATCATCAGCTTGTGCATAACCACCACGTCGCCATCCGGCAGCGGTTCGACCGGTTGCAGACACAGTTCCATCACAGCGCAGCCCCGGTCAAAGACCTTCACCAGGCCGCCGCCGCCGGGGATGCGATAGACGCGCTGCTCGAAGGAGGGGCTGGCGACTTCCACGTAGCCAAATTTGACCAATTGCTGATATTCAGCGGGCGTGAGCATCTCGCGCATGAGCTGGCGGGCGCGGTGATCCGCGGCCAATTCCGAGCGCCAGGGTGAGGTGAAACGCATGAGGGGAGAAAACGAGCCACGCGCGGCAAATAACAGCACAATCAACGTGGCAACGCTGACAATGCCCATCGCCAGAGTGATGATCTCGGCCATATGCTTCCCCCTCTAGATGCTGCTGCGCGCCGGCGAACGATGAGGCGTGGAGCAAAGGCAGCATGAGCCATCATCCGCCAGCGCGGCACGTGGATGATAAAAGGATCGAGTGACGATAGCGGGGGAAACGGAGAACCGTCTGCGCGGTTGATCCGCTTCACCCCAAAAGCCCTGAACCGACGGAAGGCAATCAGCCCCCAACGACGCGTGGCACCAACACGATCTGCTCGGCGGTGCGGTCAAACTGGTCGATGCGGGTCGGCCCAACACCGTCGCCCACTTTAAAGGCGGTCGCGCCCTTGGCCCGCGCTTCATTGAAGATGCGCTCGGCTTCGCGCACGGCTGCTTCGGCTTCGGGATCACCAACGGCGGCACGCCGGTTGTCCCAGACGATGTGATCATCGCCGCGTTTCGACATAATGCGAAGCATTCCCATCGTACTCGCTTCTCCTTTTGCTATGCTTGTGGGCGTTGCCCCGGCGCGGCGCGTTGGAAAGGAATGGTGACGGTGAAGCGGCTGCCCTGACCGGGCGCGCTCTGCACCTGCACCCGTCCGCCATGCCGCTCGACAATGGTTTTGACGATGGACAAGCCCAGCCCCTGACCGCTGCGTTGCACCATTCCTGGTGCTGCGGGAACGCGGTAAAACCGCTCGAACAAGCGCGCATGGTGTTCGCCGGCAATTCCGCAGCCGGTGTCGATCACGCTGATCTCCATCGCGCTCAGACCCGCTCGCGCTTCGACGGTGACATGACCGCCGCGTGGCGTGTGGGCAATGGCATTGTTGAGCAAGTTACGTGCCACCTGCCCCAGACGCTCGGCGTCAGCGAGCAAGGGCGGCAGGTTTGGGGGAGCGACCAGGTGCAACTGCACCCCTTGCTCTTGCGCAACAATCTCCACTGCCTCTACTGCAGATTGTAAGACGCGACGCACGTCCAATGCCACTATCTGCAAGGGAAATTCCTCGGCGTCTTCATAGGCCAGCAGCAGCAAATCGCGCACCTGGGCGGAAAGGCGCTCGCTGCTGGCGCGGGCGCGCTGCAACAGCATTCCCTGGCGCTCGTCTGCCGCGCTGTTCGCGCCGGAAAGGGCGAGATCCAGATAGCCGTTCAGCGTGTGCAGCGGCGACTTGATCTCGTGCGAGATCAGCTGCAAAATGCGCATGCGGCTGGACTGCTCGGCGCGCACCGAGGCGTAGAGCGCAACATTTTCCAGCGCCGTCGCCACCAGCGGGGCCAGGTCGCTCATGGCGCGCACGTCTTCGGGTTGAAAGGGCTGCTTGCGTGCCAGGGTCACCACGCCGCGCAACACGTCTTTCGAGAGCAAGGGCACGCAGAGCAGGGCGAGGTCTTCGCCGGCCAGAAAGGCTTCGGTGATGCGACCGGGGCGGTCCATTGCAGCATCGGGGGTGTAAAGCAACGCCTGGCGCGTTTGGGCGACGCGCACCGAGATGGAATGGGGATCGCTGAGGCTGACGCGCTCGGCGCAGAGGTGCGCGCTGCGTTCGCCTTTGCTGGCCACCACCTGCAAATCGCGCGCGGCGGCGTCATGCGCATAGATGATGGCGTCATCATAGGTGACGATGCGCTGGATGCCGCCGGCAATGTTGTCAAAGACGGCGCGCGGATCATGCAAGGTGGTGATGGCGCGGGCGGCTTCCACCAGCGTCTGCAACTGGCGTCGCTCGCAATCGGCGGCATAGGTGAGGCGGGCGCGGGCGAGAATCAACACAGCGGCGTCGGCCAGCGCTTCGACACAGGTGACATGGCGCGGGCCAAAGGCATGCACGCGCTCGCTGGTGGCCACCAGCACGCCCAGCAGCACGCCGTCTTCGCTGAGCGGCACACACAACAGCGAGCCAGCACGGGGACCATCGGTGACATCCCATTTTGCCTCATGCGCCAAATTTTCGATGTTGGCGATCTGATTCTGCGCGGCGGCAGCGCCGATGATGCCGCGCGGCAAGGGGATATGCCGCTGCGGCCCCAGCCGTCCGGCAGTGCCGATGGTCTGGGCCAGCACCAATTCATGGGTCTGAGCGTCATAGATCGCCAACGCGGCGAAACCAGCATTGATCAACGTGGCGACGTTGCGCGCTACACGGCGCAGGGCGCGATCCACCTGCTCGGTTTGGGCGAGGGCGATCAACGATGGAACAGTGGTGGCAACAGTGGTGGAGCGCGCATCCATACGCGCGGAATCGGTGGCCATATCCCGGAAGCCTTTCCTGCAACAAGGGCCAATGGTGAGTGGCATCTGAGCAATATTCGTGCCAGACTCACCCCTCACCCGTGCAAGCGGGCTTTGAGCGTGCGCGCCCCGCGTGGCGGACTGCTCACCACGATCACTTGCTCACATTGAAGCGGAAATGGGCGACATCGCCATCTTGGATGATGTAGTCTTTGCCTTCCAGGCGCAGTTGGCCGCGATCGCGGGCGGCGGCGAAACTGCCGGCGGCAACGAGATCCTCATAGCGCACCACCTCAGCGCGAATGAAGCCGCGCTCGATGTCGGTGTGGATCTTACCGGCAGCAGTGGGGGCGCGCGAACCGGCGCGCACCGTCCAGGCGCGCACCTCGTCTTCGCCCGCTGTCAGAAACGTGATGAGGTTCAGCGAGCGGTAACCCGCCTGGATGACGCGATCCGCGCCCAATTGCGGCAACCCCAGCGATTCCAGATATTCGGCGGCATCTTCTGGGGGCAGTTCTTTCAATTCGGCTTCCAGCTTGGCCGAGACAGCGACGGCCACCGTTCCTTCGCGCCGCGCCCGCGCGCCGATCTCCGCCACCGAGCGCAGCTCGCCCGATTGCGCCTGCACCAGCGCCGGCACGTCGGTTTCCGCCGCCTGGGCGATCTGTTCCAGCAACGGTCCCGCCTCGGCCAGGACCGTTTCTGAGACGTTGGCGACATAGAGGCGCGGCTTCATCGTCAGCAGATTCAATTCGTCGATGATCGCCTGCTCATTTGAGGCGAAAGCGAGTTCCGAGGCCAGTTTGCCAGACTCTAATTCCTGTTGCACGCGCCGCAGCAGGTCCAGTTCCACCTGATATTTTTTGTCACCACTCTTGGCGGCTTTGCTGGTGCGCTCCATGCGCCGTTCCACCGTCATCAGGTCCGTCAGGGTCAGCGTTGCCAGCAGGTCATCCAGGTCGCGGGCGGCATCGACGCTGCCGGCGGGGTGCGGCACCGAAGCGTTGGCGAAGCTGCGCACCACCACCGCCAGCGCGTCGGCGGTGCGGATGTGCCCCAGAAACTCGGCGCTCAGCCCTTCGCGCTTTTCGCCCGCGCTTGCGCTCGCCAGGCCGGCCACGTCCACAAATTCAACGGTCGCCAGGGTCTTTTTGAGCGGATGAAAGATTTCCGCCAGCCGCTCCACGCGCTCGTCAGGAACATTCACCACAGCCAGGTTTGCCTGCACCGTTCCCGTCGCGTAACCGGCGGTGGGGGCAGCCGCCCCCGTCAGCGCATTGAACAGGCTCGTTTTCCCCGATTGGGGCAGCCCGATGATCCCTACCGTCAGTGCCATGCTGATGCTCCTCTGTCTCGCTCAACGCCCAATTTTTCGGTGTGACGCTGTAGTATAGCACGCCCGCGACGGGCGGCGACAGAGGAACCGCCAGCGACTGGAAGTCGCGGCTGAGGCGTTCCGCCGGCTCGCATCATCCCCAGCCGAAGGGGTTGGTTGAAACCAGGTTTGGCGGGCAGCCGTTAAATTGATTGGCCTCGGTGGCGATGGTGTGACCAGCAAGCCCATTGGGATAGCCGCACAAACCGTCGATGGGAACGTTCTTCCACCACATCATGAAGTGGACGTGCGCGCCGAACGCCTCACCGGATTGCCCTTGCTCGCCAATTTGCTGGCCCTGCACCACGTTTTGCCCCACCTTGACCTTGAGCGAGCCGGGAACCATGTGCGCGTAAGAGGTGGCAACATAGCCGCAATGCGCGATCTTCACCGTCCAGCCACCGCCACCGATATCCCAGCCGGCAAAGATGACCGTGCCTGCCTGCGCGGCATAGACGGGCGTGCCCAGCATGCCGGTGGAGATATCGATGCCGTCATGACCGCCCCAGAAGCGCTGCGTGATGCGCGCCACCGGCTTGCCGCTTTTCGGCTGGTCAAAGTTGATGAACTGGTACAGCGCGGGATTGCTGTTCCATGCGGCATAACCCGCCGGGCAGGGACCATAGGGAGAGTTCGTCTTGCCGGCAACGGCACTGAACTGCGAAGCGGAACCGCTTTTGATGAGGATATCGCTGTTCGGCGCGAAATAGCCGGTGGGGTTCACCCCTGGCGGGTATTTCGGCTGATAGTTGGCCCCATAGTTGGGATCATTGGGGATCTTATAGCCATGCCCCACTTCCACCTGGGCATCCAGATAGAGATTATTCAACTCAAAGATGCCGTTGACCTGCACGCCGAAGAGCTGCGCGATGGACTCGAACGTGTCGCCTGGCTGCGCGTAATAGATGTGATAGGACGCTTTGGGCTGTGAGCTGATGAAGGCATTAGCGATGAGCGAATAGGGATCAAGGTTTGCACTGTCGCTGCCGTCACCGATGGCCCCGACGCTGAACAGTGCGCTGACGATGATGCACACCATCACGGCCACCACTGCGAACTGCATGGAAAGCGAGCGACGGCGGCGACCGCGCACCGGAGCTGCCACCGCAACCCAACCCCCAGGGATGATGGTGGGCGCGGAGCGTTCGGTTTCCGGCACCAGTTCTGCGTCGGCAACATAGGGAACGAGGCCGCGTGGCTCGTCGTCATCCCACGACTCGTCCGTGTCGTCGTAGCCGTCGTCGT
>JAJPKG010000011.1 GCA_021323815.1 Pseudomonadota bacterium | reverse complement strand
AGATAGCCCAGGAAAAAGGGGTGGAATTGCTCTGGGGCAACCAGGTGATACAGCAGGAGCATGCCGTCTTGCGCGGCGAGCCAATCGATCCCGAAAATCCGCAGCGCCCGCCCTGGGGCGTGCCCCAAGATGCCATCACCACCTTCATCGATATCCGCGCCGTGCTGCCGCAAAAGCTGGCGGCGTTGCAGGCGCATCGCACCCAGGCCGTCAGCAGCAACCGTTTCATCGGCAGCATGCCGACAGATTTCGTGCGCTTGGCATATGGCACCGAATATTACACGCTGGTGCGGTCACGCATCCCCGCCATGCGCCCCGAAACGGATCTCTTTGCCGGTGTCTTCGGCGATTGACCGGAACAGCACGGTTATCTGGCGTGCAAACAGCATCATCCCACAAGGATAAACACAAGGCATGCGACAGCACAAGAACGGCGAGATCCTCTGGTATCAGTTCGAGCAGTTCGCGCCATTCGACGGGCGCATCACGCACGGCATCTTTGCCCGGCAAGGGGGCGTGAGCCACGCGCCCTATGCCACGCTGAACGCCGGGCTGAGCGTGGGGGATGCTCCCGCGCTGGTGGCGGAAAACCGCCGGCGCATCGTTGCCACGCTTCCGGGGCATCCCCCGCTGGTGACGGCGCATCCCGTGCACGGCACCAACGTCGTTGAGATTCTGCCCGAAGATATCACCGACCCCGCCGCGCTGTCGTTGCGCATCGCCACCAAAGCCGATGCGATGATCACGCAGGCGCGCGGCGTCGGCCTTTTTTGGGCCTATGCCGACTGCACGCCGCTGATGATCTTCGATCCCGTGCATGATGCCATCGCGCTGGTGCATGCGGGCTGGCGCGGCACCAGCGGGGCGGTGGCCATTCGCGCCCTGGAAGCGATGAACGACCGCTACGGCACCCAGCCACCTGAGTGCTTCGTCGGCATCGGCCCCAGCATCGGCCCATGCTGCTATGAGGTGGATGAACCCGTGCGCGCTGCCTTCGCCGCCCATCCGTTCGCTGACCGGCATGCCTTCTTCTCCACCATTGACATCCCTGATGGGAATGGCGGCACGCGCCCTTCGCTGCGGCTTGATGTCGCCGCCAGCAACCGCGCCCAACTGCTTGCCGGCGGCGTGCCGGAAGAGCGCATCGAAGACTCCGGATTCTGCACCGGCTGCCGGCGCGATCTTTTCTTCTCACATCGCATGGAAAACAGCCGGACCGGTCGCCATGCCGTTGTCATCGCCTTGCGCTGAGATAGGGAAATAGCAATACACCCATTTTCGTAAAAACTGAAGCAAAGGACTTGACAAGCTTATCTGTTTCCTGTATACTTGCTCTTAATCTGATCGTTTCGTTGTCGTTTCACTATACAAGGAGTCACGACGATGTCTTTTTCGTGGAAACACATTGCAATCTGCCTGCTCGCCGCAGTGGTGCTTGCCGGAGTTCCCCGTATTGCTGCTGCACAATGGGGGGGGTATGAATAGTGGTCGCGTAACGCTGCCAGGGCATCTGGTACCAGCCCTCAAAGGATTACATCCCATCAGCCCGGTCGCCCCTGATCGAACGTTGCATCTTTCTATTGGACTCACCCCGCGAAATCGTTCAGGATTGAATGCATTGCTGCAAGCGCAGGATGATCAAAAGTCAAAGCTTTTTCACCATTATCTGAATCCCACCCAGTTCACCGCTGCGTTTGGACCATTGCCCACCACCACGCGTGCTGTCGCTGATTATCTCACCAGCCAGGGGTTGCACGTCACCAGCACTTCATCGAATCGCGCGCTCATCTTTGCCGATGGCGCTGCCGCGACGGTGGAAAAAGCTTTTGCTGTCAACATCAGTAATTTTCTCTACGAAGGCATGATCTTTTATGCGCCGCTCAATGATCCCTCGGTGCCGGCCACTATTGCGCCCAGCATTCAGGGCATCGTTGGACTGGATGATGTCGCCCTCGGACATCACACACCATTGATCGGCCATGTTCCCGCTTCGGAGAAACTCACCCATCATCAGTTACATCCCCGTAACACGTTTTGCCCGACCAATGGCTACTATCCCGGCGATTTCTGGGATGGCTATGATGCCCGCACCCTCATCACCAATGGGTACACCGGCGTGGGCGAAACTGTGGCGGTGATGATGTTCGATGGTTTTAGCATTTCAGATGTTAACGCTTTCGATCAATGCACGGGCTTCAACCCACTCTCGTACACAGTCGAATATACTACTTCTAGTGGAGCTCCACAGACCGAGAGCGGGGGATTGGAAGCAGATATCGACATGGAAACACTGCAAGGCATGGCCTATTCTGCGCAACAATTGCTTTATGTTGGCACAGGAACGATCAATAAACTCGGCGAAATGGTCGTTAGCCCTGGCGATCAAATCTATCTCTATAATGTCGTGGTCACTCAGGATCTGACCAATGTGGTCAGCAATAGCTGGGGCGTTGGGTGTGAAAATGACACCTCGGCAGGGATCTCGTTTACCTCGGAAGCGGAACTTGATACCGTCTTGACGCAAGGGGCGGCGGAAGGTATGGCCTTTTTTGTTCCGAGCGGCGATGATGGCCAGGTCTGTGATACCCAAAATAACATTTCCGGGGTTGATGCGCTGGCTGCTGATCCTCATGTGGTCGCGGTCGGCGGTACTACCGCATATGCGCTGGGAAGTAATGAGATTGGTTGGTCAAGAAGTGGTGGAGGGAGAAGTACATTATATCCCGCTCCATTCTATCAAGAAAGTGTCACCAACGATGCCAGCAGGAATATCCCTGATGTTGCCGCTGACGCAGACTTTAACACAGAATATCTGATCTATTGTACAGTGCAGACACCACATGGCTCCTGCTCAAGCGAGCAGTCATATGAGCAGGGATGGGTCGTTACCGGTGGAATGAGCGCGGCGACACCATTGTGGGCGGGCATTGCAGTTGATATCAATCAATATCTCAGTGCAAACCTTGCGCCGACGCTGGGTGTGCCTAACGCGTTGTTTTATCAACTGGAACGCGACCGCAGCCAATTGGCGTATCCGCCTTACTATGACATCACCTCCGGCAACAATGGTTTTGCTGCCGGGCCAGGATATGATCTGGTCACCGGCATCGGCACGCCGGATGTATGGAATCTGGCGCGCGGCGTACTCTCGCGCGTCTATACAAACATCGAATCGGATGTCGTGTGGGGCTCCCGCGTCGGCAGCTACAACGACCTCATGATGACCTATAATCTCAGTGATGCCAGTGGTTGGCAGGGGCCGACAGATGTTTCGGCGCTGATTCGCGCACTTCACCAGGATCAATCCGGCTTCAACTTGAGTCTTGTTGCTAATGCCGGCCCGCCGGCAGTGATATCCTATCGCACCAATGGCGATGGCGCGGAGATGGATGTCTTTGCACTGGCAACGTTTGAAGGAAGCTCCTATCTTTACGGCTTCGCCTATCTGCCGGAAAGTGGAGCATGGTCTGATCTGGGGGTGATTAGTTCCAGTGCCGGAGGTAATGACATACCCGTTTACAATCCGTCTGCTGTTGTCGTCGGATCTCCAGGCTCATATGCTGTGGCTGTGTTTGGCATCAACAGTGACGGCCATTTGATCGAATCGTTTGAGAACAACAGCAGTCGCCAAAATGACGGCAGCCTTGTAGGTAGTTGGAATTTCACCGACATTACCAGCAAGACGAACCTTACCTGTGACACCGCCATCTCTCCTGCGGCAATTGTGCGCAATAACTCTCCAGTGGTGTTTGCCGATTGCGGTGGCAAGTTGGTGGATTTTTATCCCACCTCTGGCGGTGGATGGGCGGCGAATACCGGCATCTCAAATAATGCCATTCCCTATGCCAGCCATGCCTTTCCCGGCCACAGCCTTGCCGCAATGGTCATTCCTGGGTCGCCCTCGAATATTGAGGCATACGTCGCCTCAGACCAACAAGGCGTGAGTTTGTTATACGAATATCTGTATAACGGATCAACCTGGACCCGCTTCTTACTACCGGTTGGCTACACGCCGGATCAGGTGTATGCCCAGACGTTCGCTCTGACGTATAGCGGCATCCCGGTGAGCGAGGCAATCACCACCGCTCCAGCTTCCGTCACCTGCGGCACGCCATCCATGTCCAGCCAATATCTTTACCAGCCGCAACTGCCTAACCCGGCATGGCACATCACCAACATCGGGCATTATGGTGTCACCAGCATGACGCCCATCGTGCAACAGTCGGGAACATTGCTGACCGAGGCGTTCAGCGGCGATTATTCCGGACCAACCGGCGGCACCGGCACCACAGGCGGCAGTGGGTGCAGTAATGCTTCGTACATCACAGAGGCGTACAGTCCGCTTTCGTCATCGACGACACAGTCGTGGTTTTCCAATGCGGCTGTGACAAGTAATTACTCCTATGGTGACGACATCGGCATCGAACCTGCTGGTGCCACGTTCCCATACTGATTCACCAAACTAACAGTGCGACAGCAGAGAGACATTCTGCTATTGCACTGTGTTCTCTAAAGGAGGCGCGATATGCGTT
>JAJPKG010000158.1 GCA_021323815.1 Pseudomonadota bacterium | reverse complement strand
GTCGGGGATCGCATCATCAGTCATGGCCCAGCCTCCTGCCTGTTCCTGCATCCACTCCGCTTGCAGCAAGGGTTGCTTCGCTTCCCAGATCTGCCGGCGACGTACTTGATCCAGTGCGTTCCGCCGCGCCACCGTCATCAGCCAGCCGCCGGGGTTCGGCGGCACGCCCGCCGCCGGCCAGTGTTCCAGCGCGGCCACCAGGGCATCTTGCAGCGCGTCTTCCGCCAGGGTGAAATCCCCAAGCTGGCTGATCAGTGCGGCGAGCACCTGCCCCGACTCGCGGCGGGTGATGTGCTCAATCTGTTCAGCGAGATCCGGCGGCATCATAGCTATTTCCTCCTTTGCGCGACGGCGGTCATGCAAATTCCATAATCGGGCGCACTTCGATGGAGCCGTTCAGCGCGCCGGGAATCTTTGCGGCGAGGGCGATGGCTTCATCCAGGTCGGCGCAATTCACCAGATAAAACCCGCCAAGTTGCTCGGTGGTTTCGGCGAAGGGGCCGTCGGTGATCAGTGTCTCGCCCTCGCGCACGCGCACGGTGGTGGCGGTGCTCGTCGGCATCAGCGCCTCGCCGGAAACGATCTGCTCGCGTGCTGCCTCGCCAAACGCATAATAGCCCTGCAAGACGGCGTCTTGTTCCTCTTTGGTCGCTTTGGCGTCTGCGGCTTCATTGGTGTAGATCAGCAACAGGTAACGCATGGTTCGATGGTTCTCCTCGTTCATTATTCTGGCCGAAATCGGTGTTCGTCCATAAGACCAACGCATGAGGATCCGCCGGATCGACACCTGCCGACCACCCTACTCTACGTCTCTTGTATGTTTCTTAGAACAAGTGTGTGATTGGACCGGGAACACAAAACACATCACTACAAGGAGCCTTTCGATGAATCGCCTCATGAGCGAAACCTTTCTGAGTTGAAGATGTATCAGTCGCTGCGCGATCTGGCGCTGACGGGCCTCACCGATGCCGATCCGGCCTTTCGTATCAGCCCCAGAAACGCGACGGTGGGCGAGCTATTCCGCGAGATGGGCGAATGGGAGCATGCCTACTGGCACGATACCTCCCAGCGGCTCATGCGGGCCGCTTTTTTTCTGTCTTGCTTAACTCATCGTTATCATTGATACCCCCCCTTTAACTGCCACGCTCTATGATTTGGGTGATGCGAGCGAAAGTGCCGTGTCGATTTTCAGCAGAAGTTTCCGCATTTCCTCTGAGGAGGGCAAACGCTATGATTCGCATGCGTGGCTTGCTCGTCACACTCAGTGTGGCGCTGCTCGCCCTGGCTGGCTGCACCAGCGTCAGCTCCACCGGTGCAACCGCCCCCAAGCACATCTTCTTCATCATGATGGAAAACCAGGCGTATAAGGATGTCATCGGCAATCTCGCCGACGCGCCTTATATCAACCAGCTTGCCAGTAAATATGGCTTGGATTCGCAGTATTTTGGCGTGACGCACCCCAGTCTGCCAAACTACCTCGCCGCCATTTCAGGCGATTATCAGGGTATTTTCGATGACTGCAAGGCCGGTGCCGGCAGCACATGCGCCCCGGAAGAGTTTGTGTCGTCCAGCGGTGACTTTGGCGGCGCGCAACTCTTGACCCCCGCGCAGATGCAACGGGCCACCACGCAGCCCCATCTTTTCAACGGCCAAACGATTGTTGATCAAGTGGAAAACGCGCACATGACATGGAAAGCGTATATGCAGTCCATGCCGTCTGCGGGTTTCACCGGCGAGTATTACCCGAACAATGTGTCCGCGCCGGACGGCAAGACCGTGCAGGTCAAGCTCTATGCGCAGAAACACAACCCGTTCATGTATTTCGCTGATATCGTCAACAACCCGTCACGCCTGCAAGACATCGTCCCTTATACCCAGCTGGCCACCGATCTCAGCGCCAACACGGTCCCTAACTTCGTGTGGATCTCGCCCGACCAGTGCCATGATATGCATGGCATCAGCCAGAGCGCCGCGACACTGGAAAATATCCCTTCCTGCTACTCAGATACCTCGAAAGATCCGGTCGATCACTCAAACATTGCGCTGGGCGACCAATATCTGAGCCAGGTGGTGCCACAGATCATGGGTTCCAAAGCCTGGGGCGAAGGTTCTGTAATTGTCATTGCCTGGGATGAGGATGACTACGCGGGTTACGCAGGGTGTTGCAGCAGCCCGGTAGGCATGAACAACACCACCTTAGGCGGAGCCAATGCGCCGTTGCTGGTCATTTCATCGCGTGTCAACCAGCACAGGGCGCTCAGCATCCCGGCTAACCACTATACGACGCTGGCAACCATCGAGAAGATCTGGGGCTTCGGCTGCCTGGCCAACGCGTGCAACATCAAGGATGACCAACTGTTGACACCACTTTTCCAATAACCGGTTGATGCGCCGTTTCCCCACCAGCATGGTCGGTGTTGGTGGGGATTTTTGCTCATTCGTGAGGCTTTTGCATGGGCGAGGAGCTGCCGGGGCGGCGTGTCGTGCCGGGGAACGCCCAGGACCGGCGCTGCTGAGGTTGTGGCTTGGCCGGTTCGCCTGCCACGTCCGGCGCGGAGGGAGTGGGCGCGCTGATAGGCTGTGAGGGGCCGGCGACCGCGCCACCGACT
>JAJPKG010000226.1 GCA_021323815.1 Pseudomonadota bacterium | reverse complement strand
TCCAGAATCAAGCCACAGTGCGGGCAGCAATGCGTCCGCACGCTCAGGCTCTTCTGGACCACCTGCCCACAGCCAGAGCAGTTCTGGCTGGTGTAGGCGGGTGGCACGGCAATGCATTCGATGCCTGCTAGACCAGCATAATACTGGACCCACCCCAGAAACAGGGACCAGCCCGCGTCACTGATACTCTTCGCAAGGTAGTGATTCTTGACGAGATTGCGCACCTGCACGTCTTCAAAGGCAATCAAGTCGCTAGACATGACGAGCGCGTATGCCACCTTGCGGGCATAATCCTCACGCTGCCTTTGGACATGCAAGTGCTGTTTGGACAAGGCTTTGCGCGCCTTCTGATAATTGTGCGATTGCGGGCGCTTTGTTGCTTGCGGGTGAGTTTGCGGCAACGGCGTCTGGCGCGGGTATTTGTTGCCCCGCTGGGATGGCGCAGCTTTCTTGGTATCCTTGCGGCGATTGCTCTTGCGGCTCACTTCCCGTTGCAACCGTTTGAGCTTCTGCTCTGCCTGGCGATAGTAGCGGGGATTGTCCACCGTGTTGCCATCGCTATCGGTGTAGAAGGCATTCAGCCCCACATCAATCCCCGTCTGTTTGCCGGTGGGAACATGCTCAACCTGGCGGGTGGCAGCGACACAGAATTGGCAGGAGTAGCCATCGGCGCGGCGAATCAACCGCACCCGCTTGATCTGCTGCACGGGAAAGGTCTCAATGGAACGCGTCCCAATCAGGCGCAAGCGCCCGATGCCCAAGCCGTCGGTGAAGGTGATGTGCCGCCCGTCCGGTTCGAGTTTCCAGCCCGCCACCTTATATTCGATGCTGCGGCAATCATGCTTGAACCGGGGATAGCCCTTCTTGCCCGGCTTCTGCTGCTGGCAGTTCTCATAGAAGCGCTGCACGGCATGCCAGGCACGCTCGGCACTGGCTTGACGCGCCTGAGAACCGAGTTTGGCGGCAAAGGCAAACTGCTGCGCCAGCACCGCCGTGTAGGCGCTCATGGCCGCGAAGGTCTTGCCCTCCTGTGTGCGATCCATCCAGGCCCGCAGGCACTTGTTGCGCAGGAATTGCGTCACCCGAATACCCTCGTCAATGGCCGCATACTGGGCAGGCGTGCCATCAAGTTTGTATTCGTAGGTGAGCATCGCTTACTGATCCTTTTTGCTGAGTCGCGCAAGATAGGCTTGCAGCATGTGGATGACCTGACGATTAAAGGAGCGATGCTCTTGTTTGGCTAACGCGTGGATGCGTTGGACAAGGGCGAAAGGAAATCGCACGCCGATGTTTTTCATCGGCTCTTTCGGTGTACTCATGCGCTCATGATACGATTATTTTGAGCGTTTGTCAAACTTCTGGTTAAAACCGACGCAAGCCCGTTCATCCGCATGGGCTAAAGCCTCAGCGGCTTTACGGGCTTCCTGTAAAAAATTCGGGAACGACAAACATTACATTTCAAAAAGAAAAAAGCCTGGCTGGTTGCTCGTGTGGTCTTTCCTGCTCCTGTTGTTGTATAATAGGTGCGTGATTGGCGCGGGCGGGGGATGATGCAGCGTATCATCATATAGCAACGCTTCTTGTTCTTGTTTGCCTGTTCGCCCGGCGTTATCACCTATCTTTTCCTGCCATCTTGAGGGAGTCGCGCATCATGTCACATGTCGTTCAGCCTGCCGCCCAGGAATCTGCCGGAGAGCAAGCGCCCCTTGCGCCGGAACTGGCGGCGAAATATGCGCGGCTGCGGGAGCATGTGCGTGACCTCGGCTCCGTGCTGGTGGCCTATTCCGGTGGCGTAGATAGCGCGCTGCTGCTGAAGGTGGCGCATGATGAACTGGGCGAGCGCGCGGTAGGGGCACTGGCAGTCTCGCCGGCCTATGATGACGAAGAGACCGCCGCCGCGCTGGCGGTTGCGGCGCAGATGAGCATTCCCGTCATCACCGTCGCCACGCATGAGATGGAAAACCCGGCGTATGTTGCCAATGGGCCGGATCGGTGCTTTCACTGTAAAGATGAACTGTTTGACCGCCTCGCGCCCCTCGCCGCCGAACGCGGCCTGGCACACATCGCCTATGGCGTGAACCGCGACGACCTGGGGGATTATCGCCCCGGCCAGAAAGCGGCGCGGCAGCACGGTGTGCGCGGCCCGCTGCTTGACGCCGACCTGGGCAAGGCGGAGATTCGCGCGCTGGCGCACCACCTGGGCGTGCCGGTGTGGAACAAACCGGCGCTGGCGTGTTATTCGTCGCGTATTCCCTATGGCACCACCGTCACGGTGGAAGCGCTGCGCCGCATCGGCAAAGCCGAGCGCGTGGTGCGCAACCTGGGTTTCAGCCGCGTGCGCGTGCGACATCACGACACCATCGCCCGCATCGAGGTGGACCCCGACGATCTGGCACGCATCGTCGCGCCGGATGTGCGCGAAGTCATCGACCGCGAGTTGCGCGCGCTCGGCTATCTCTATATCACGCTCGATCTGCGCGGGTATCGCACCGGCAGCCTCAACGACGCGCTGCGCCGCCGCTGACGCAGTCCGCAACCTGTGCAAAAAGGACAAACCGAACCGTGGATCTCGATACGATCAAATCCGCCGTCACTTCCATCCTGATCGCCATCGGCGAAGATCCGGAACGGGAGGGATTGCGCGGCACCCCGCGCCGCATCGCTGAGATGTATGCTGAAATCTTCGCCGGTCTGACGCAAGATCCACGCGATGTGCTGCGCGTTGGCTTCGAAGAGGGGCATGAAGAGATGGTCATCGTCAAAGATATCCCCTTCTATTCCGTCTGCGAGCATCACCTGGTGCCGTTTTTTGGCAAGGCGCACGTGGGCTACATTCCCAACGATGGGCGCGTGGTCGGCATCAGCAAGCTCGCCCGCGCCACCGAGATTTTGGCGCGCCGCCCGCAGTTGCAGGAACGGCTGACCACACAACTGGCCGAGGCCATCATGAGCGCGATGGAACCCGAAGGCGTGGGCGTGGTGGTGGAAGCTGAGCACCTGTGCTATGACAGCCAGACGGAGATCCTCACCGAGAACGGCTGGCGGCCCTTCCCGGAACTGCGCCTGGAAAAGGTGGCCCAGGTGGACCCCGTCACGCTGGAAAGCTCTTTTGTGCGTCCCCAACAGTGGGTGCATTATGATTACAGCGGCCCCATGCACCATTTCTGCTCAGATGAGATCGATCTGCTGGTGACGCCGGACCACCGCATGCTGGTGCAGCGTGCCGAAGAGTTCCGGCGCGGCCCCGGTGCGTGGCGCTTCGTTGCGGCGAAGGATCTCGACCCATCAGCATCCTACGTCATCCCCTGTCGCTGCTCGCGTTCGGGCGAGATGCGCTGGCACGACCGCCTGGCCTTGCTCGCCCCCGAACACCGGATGATTGAGCATTACGAGGGAACGGTCTATTGCGTCACGGTGCCGACCGGCGCGCTCTATGTGCGCCGCAACGGGCAGACCGCCGTGTGCGGCAACTGCATGACCATGCGCGGCGTAAAAAAACCCGGCAGCCAGACCGTCACCAGCGCCATGCGCGGCACCTTTCGCCGCAGCGCCGCCACCCGCGCCGAGTTCATGGCACTCATCCGCAATGGGCATTAGCGAGAAAAAAGGGGTGGCACTGGCAATGGCTGCCGGGGGGTTTAGCCTCCGGCTCGCAAAAGAAACCCCTACGGGCTATTGAAAATGATTGCATGAGCGAGAGGAATCCCCTGCTATTCGCGATCAAGTTCATCTACAGCCCGAAGGGGTTTGCACTTCCGAGCCGGGGGGTTTAGCCCCCGGCTCGTTGCATATGGCACGTCTGATGTCGCGCCGACACGCCAACCAGTTACAT
This sequence comes from Pseudomonadota bacterium, assembly GCA_021323815.1. Classification (GTDB taxonomy): domain Bacteria; phylum Chloroflexota; class Ktedonobacteria; order Ktedonobacterales; family JACDGC01; genus JAJPKG01. Next base: position 5,630 of record JAJPKG010000226.1, on the reverse strand, counting down.
GCCCACTGCCACATGATAGACATCCGGCGTGCCGATGCCGGTGGCCTGGTCATAGTCCGTCGTCATGGGGTAATAGCCGTTGCCATTGATGGCAAACGTGATGCCCGACGGCGGATAATATTCTTTGCCAGCCGTGTTCATGTCGTGGAAGTAATAGCTGTAGCCGTTCGACAGGCGCATGATCGAGTAGAGTTGTGCGTTGAACAGGCCCAGCCGGCGATGGTGATAGCCGTCGCCCAGGGCCGCGATGCCGGCCCACAGTGGTGCCGCCGCGCTGGTGCCGCCATACTGAATCCAGCCGGGATACTGTTTGCAATAGGCGTCGCCCGGATCGGTGCAATAGATGCCGTAGCCGGAATCGGGGTCAGCGTTCATCGACACATCCGGCACCTCTCGGCAGCGCACCGTGCTGGCCTGTTCGCACCAGCGGCCATAGTGCGTGTAGCTGCTGACGACGCCGTCACTTCCGTTGCCGAACTGCGAGCTGGGCATGGCCCATTCGCGGCTGGAACCGCCGCCCCCCGCGCCATAGGGGCAGTAATAGTTGGTACCATTGATAGTGATGGGATAGGAATGGCACAGGTTAAAGCTATTCCAGACAAACTCTTTGGTGTTGCCAGGATAGCCGGGATTGGGATTCGTGCCGGGATCAAAGCCCGTTTCGCCGGAGGAATTGGACTGGTAGAACGAGGTGCCACCCACACCGGTCATGTAGATCTGCGAAGCGGGATCGTCCACCTGCGTCGAGGTGTAATAGGACGGATAGGGCGGGGTCCAGTCACGATAGCAGTCGAAAGCACCGGTGTCGCCCGCCGAGGCGAAAACGCTCTGACCCTGCGCCGCCATCTGCTTGAGATAGGTCATCTCAGCATAGCGGTCTGAGGAAGTGGTGTCAGCCTCGCACAGGCCCCAACTGACGCTCAGCGCCGAAACGGCATTTTGATGCGCGATGAAGCCATATTCATCAACGGCATCAATGGAAGTATTGGGCGCGTCATAGACGTAGATCTCCGAGACGCCGGGGGCCATCGCCAGTTGCATGTCGAGGTCCAGCACGACCTCGCTGGCACCGCTGTGGTCGGACCGCGGTCCGCCATTGATGTTCTCGAAGGCTAGCTTCACGTTCGGCAGACCGAACTGCTTCTCATATTGCTGGAAGTCGCTCAACCGCCAGTTCGACAGCTCATAGACGCCCAAAATGTATCCAGCGCCTTGCGTGTGCGCATACATCGGCGTCACGTCATAGATGCTGCGCATCTGCTGCGGCGTCAGGCCGGTGCCGTTGGGCGCTCCGCCATAATGGGGGCGCTTGCCGTTGACCGTCTTGGGATGCGCAATGTAAGTATGACGCGTCGTCAGCGTATCCAGCCCTTCCACGCCCTGGATAAGCGAGGCGATGCTGGGGGAAACTGCCGGCGCGCTGGCATTGCCATAGCCCACGCGGCCATCCCGCGTGCGATAATCATTGATCTGCGTGTGAAAGGCGCGCTGCACGGCATCCGTCGAGCCGACATAGCGCCGCGAGAAGGCATTATAGTTATCCGGCGCGGGATGCAGCCCCGCCGACGCCATATAGGCATTCACCTGAGCGATCTGCGCCGCTGTCGGACCGAAGCGCGCCTCAAAGGCACCAGTCGGCAGCCATTGATGATATTGCGGGCTTTGCGGATCATACAGATTCGCCAGCAAAGCATCAAGATCGGCTTCATGATTGGGCTTCATAATCAGCCCGACTTCCAATTGCGCTGAGGGATTGTGTTTCCCAAGCACCTGCGCGCCACGCGCTGAGGCAGGAACATTATCTGAGGGCAGCGCCGCCAGCGCCGGGGTCTGGGCTGAGGTCAGCGCGCGCGCGCCAAAAGCACCGCCCACCAGCAACGCCAGCGCACCCAGCGCCATTGCGGCGCGTTTCAAGCGCGAGGCCAGTGGCGAGGTCGATGCACCATGTGAAGTCATGCATTCCTCCATTAGATCGTTTCACTCTACAAAACAGGACAAGGAGCATCCAGTCCCATGAATACAACGAAGCGATCACGCAAGGATAACAGAGAGACAAAAAAGAGGAACAACCATGCGGGCGAGAGCATCGTTCGTTGATTTGTCGTGTTAATGCACAATCCCAAACACCTGGGCCAGCAGCACGGCGTTGAGCGACAGGATGAACGCGCCGATGATGGTGCCGATGACGGTGGTGGCGCGCTGGTTGACCAACGGCCCCATGATCTCACGCCGCGACGTGAAATAGAGCAACATGGTGATGGGCGCGACCAGCGCGAAGCTGAGGATCACCTGGGTGAGAATGATCACCTGGGTGGGGTTGATATTCAGCGCGATCACCAGCAGCGCAGGAGCCATCGTCAGCGCCCGGCGCAGCCACACCGGAATGGACCATCCTAAAAAGCCCTGCATGATCACCTGGCCGGCCAGCGTGCCCACGCTGGAAGACGACAGGCCGGAGGCCAGCAGCGAGACGCCGAAAATCAACCCAGCGGCGCTGCCCAAAAGGGGTGTCAGCGTTCGATAGGCCGTCGTCAGGTCGCCGGAGCCGACCAGGCCACGCGTGTGAAAGACCGCTGCCGCCATGAAGAGCATGGCTCCGTTGATGAGGCCGGCCAGCGTCATGGCGATGATGATGTCGAGCCGTTCCATGCCGAAGATGCGCTGCCGGTCGCGCGGGGTGCGTGCCGGCACGCGGCGTTCCACCAGCGCGGAATGCAGATAGAGCACGTGCGGCATCACCGTCGCCCCCAAGATGCCCACCGCCAGATAGATGCCGCTGCCGCTGAGCGACGGTACCACCGCATGATACAAAATCTGCTTGCCATCGGGATGCGAGAAGATCGTTTCCAGCACATAGGCCAGGGCGATGACGCCCACCAGCGCGCCAATGACGACCTCAATGGCGCGAAAACCGCGCCGCTGCAATCCCAAAATGGCGAAGGTCGCCACGCCGGTGATGAGGGCTGAGGGAAAGAGCGGCAGGTGAAACAGCAGATAAATCCCCAGCGCCGCGCCGGTGAATTCCGCCACGTCCGTCGCCATCGCGGCGACCTCGGAGATCAGCCACAGCGCGACGTTTACGCGCCGCGAGAAATGTTGCTGGCACAGCGCCGGCAGATTGGCGTCAGTGGCGATGCCCAGCTTAGCCGAGAGCATTTGCAGGAACGCCGCCATCAGGTTCGCCGCCGTGACCACCCACAGCAACTGATAGCCGAACTGCGCCCCACCCTGGATGTTGGTCGCGAAATTCCCAGGATCAATATACGCCACACACGCGATGAAGGCCGGCCCCAGAAAGGGGATGATGCGCGTCAGTCCGGTGCGCTTGCCGTCTAGTGTCGCCCGCGCCGCGCGGAGCATCTCGGCGTCGCCTGCCCGCGCGCCCTCCGCCGGCACTCCCTCGCCGATGCGTATCTCTCTCCCAGCCATAACCACGATCCCACTACCGGCCTACGCGGCCAGATGTTGTATTATGCCCATCATCTCATTGGATGACCACTATCTTCTGTGCAACGCGCCTGCCAGCGCGTCCCAAGCACGCCATAGGGCGCTCGGCATCTCATCAGTTCGTCGAAGGTTCGCCCGGCATGGTGATGCGAATCAATCCCGCCACATGCGGGCTGATCTCGCGCAGCGCCGGCTCATCGCTCAACACGCGCAGCCGCAGCGGTCCGCCGAACGGTTCGCGCCCCAGCAAGATCAGCCGCGCGCCCGGCACCAGCCCCAGCGATGCCAGGTAGCGCAACACGTCCGTCGCCTGCGTCAGCACCCGTGCGATGGTCAGTTCTTGCGCGGCATTCGGCTCCAGCGCGCTCAGCAACAGCGTCGCCGGCTCGCTGAACTGCCCCTCTTTCGATGGGATCGGGTCGCCGTGTGGGTCCACCGTCGGGCAGCCCAGCATCAGATCGATGCGATCCTCAAACTCTTCGGAGATGGCATGTTCCAGCGCGTCGGCCTGCTCGTGCACCTCGTCCCAGCCGAATCCCACCACATGCGTCAGATACAGTTCCAGCAGGCGGTGATGGCGCACCATTTCCAGCGCTAACCGCTCGCCGGTCGGCGTCAATTCCACGCCGTAATAGGGGCGATGATTGACCAGTCCATCATCAGCCAGCTTTTTGATCATGCTGGTGACGGAGCCGGGGGCGACGCCCAGCGCGTTGCTGAGCGCCGTTGTGGTGACGCGCGGATCCCCCTCACCGGCGTGTTGCGCTGCCTCGCGCAATTGATAGATCGCCTTGAGATAATCCTCGACGGCCTCGCTGAGATTCAGTTGTTGGCGTAATGTAGATTTAGGCATACCTCAATTATAACAGAGGACATGCCGCACATGCAAGGTCAGCCGGACCAAAGTTTTGCTATGCATACAAACACCTCACCCCCCATGAGGGAGTGAGGCGCGGCGCGAGAAGTCATGCCGGGAAAGAGAAAGGTGAATCATTTGCTCAGAGCACATCAGCGACCTCAGCCAGCAATGGTTACAGGCATTTTTTGTCTATCGTACAATGGGGAAAATTCGAGAACTTCAGCCGAGGGCTGGGAGGCTGGCAAATGAAAACGGCAATTGTTGGCGCGACGGTGATCGATGGCACGGGACGCGATCCCCTGCCGAACGCGACGGTGGTGATTGACGACGGGCGCATCGTTTCGGTGAAGGCGCGCGGGGCCGCTCCACGCGGCGCGCAGGTCATCGACGGCGCGGGGCTGACGCTGATGCCCGGCATGATTGACACCCACGTGCATTTCCTGTTCGATGGCTGGAATATCGCCGAACAACTGATGACACCCTATGCCTTGCAGTTATACCAGGCGATTCCTCGCGCCGCCGCCACGCTGGATGGCGGAGTCACGACCGTGCGCGACGCCGGCCACACGCCCGCCGGCATGAAGCAAGCCATCGCGCAAAAGATTTTCCCCGGCCCGCGCATGCAGGTGGCCGTTACCATCCTCTCGCAGACCGGCGGCCACGCGGATAACACCATGCCGTGCGGCGTCTGCCTCAGCGTTCCCACGCCCGACCGCCCCGCCAGCGTGGTGGACGGCGTGGAAGCCATGCGCCAGCGCGTGCGTGAGATCTTGCGCGCCGGAGCGGACTGGATCAAGGTCTGCGCAACCGGCGGGGTGCTCTCACCCTCAGACACGCCCACCTCGTCGCAGTTCACCGAAGAAGAGATCGCGGCGGCGGTGGACGAGGGCCGTGCGCATGGCGACATCTTCGTCATGGCGCACGCGCAGGGGACGCGCGGCATCAAGAATGCCATCCGCGCCGGGGTGAAATCCATCGAGCATGGCATCTGGCTGGATGACGAGGCCATCGAGATGATGATCAAGCATGATGTCTATCTGGTGCCGACGCTGGTGGCTCCCGTGCAGGTGTTGCGCCGCGCCGAAGCCAACCCCGGCTCCATGCCGGAGTTCGGCGTGCGCAAGTCGCGCCAAGTGATTGTGGATCACCAGCAGTCGTTCCGCCGCGCCGTGCAGGCCGGCGTGAAAGTGGCGATGGGAACGGATTCCGGCGTGGGTCCGCACGGCGAGAACGCCGAGGAGCTGGCGCTGATGGTGCAAAACGGCATGACGCCCATGCAAGCCATCGTCGCCACCACCCACAACGCCGCCACGCTGATGCGCCT
>JAJPKG010000404.1 GCA_021323815.1 Pseudomonadota bacterium | reverse complement strand
TGAATCCAGGCTACTTGATCAGGATGCGCGGCATAGATGGGGTAGCGCAGGGCGACGACCAGGCCGGCGGGAACAAGCGCCAGGGCCAGAGCGCGCCAGGGCAGAGCACGGCGACGCAGCGCGACCACCAGCACAAAGGCCAGCAGCGCCGCCAGAAAGATCATCTCGAAGGCTTGCGTGAGGAAGCCCAACGCGCTCAGCGCAGCGAACCAGGCGAGATCGCGCCGCGCGTCCGTTTCCAGCCAGCGCGCCAATGCCAGCCACGACAACGTCAGCAGCAGCACGAACAGCGTATAGCCTCGCGCCTGCTGGCTATATTCCACCATGAACTCATTCACGGCCAGCAGCGCCGCCGCCGCCAGCGCCACGCGCACGGAGAAGATGCGCTTCGTCAGGGCATATGCCGCAGGGATGGTTGCCGTGCCGAAGATCGCCGGCAGCAGCCGCCAGAAGCATTCACCCTGTTGCCACGATGCCGGGGTGAGGGTAACGGCCAGCTTCAGCAGCACGTAAAACGCTTCCATATTCGGCTGCACGCTGATGACCGTGTGCATGAACGATGTCCAGCTTTGCGTCGCCATGCCGATGGAAAAGGTCTCGTCGATCCACAGGCTCTTTGCGCTCAGCCCCCACAGACGCGCACCCAGCCCGGCGGCGGTGATGCCCGCTAACGCAAACATTTCGCCCCGCGCCGCAATGCTGCGCCATGCTGCCTTGAACAAAGATGAGGATGCTTCAGATGAAGAGATCGGTCGAGGCAACGTCGTTCCGCTATCCATAGCTGCACAATCCCATCCTTAGGTAACGACACACATATCTACTATAAAAGCGCGACCGAAATGTCTTCATCCAAAAGTCATGCTGAAGATTCACGCCCCCGGCCACCCATAGTCCCGAACCGGGCTTTGTTTTCGAGCCGAGAGATGGAATCCCCCTGCGGCGCATCTACCCGCGCCTAGCCCATCGGGGTTTCTTTTCCGAGCCGGGAGGTTTAGCTCCCGGCGAGCCTGGCGGGCACATCCTGGCTCCCGGCGAGCGTATCGGGCATCTGCTGGTTCCCGGCGAGCCTGGCGGGCATCTGCTGGCTCCCGGCGAGCGTAGCGGGCACATCCTGGCTCCCGGCGAGCCTGGCGGGCATCTGCTGGCTCCCGGCGAGCCTGGCGGGCATCTGCTGGCTCCCGACGGTTTCGCCGCATGATCATCGCGCCACTCGTCTATCCCCCCTCTTGTCGATAAAGAAAAAGCGTTCTATAATAGAACACGCAACCTAGTCCCTGCTCTGACGCCTCATCCAGTGATTTTTCTTCATGCGAGGTGCGCCATGCCCGCTTCCAGCCTGGTCATTCCTGGGTTACGCTATCAATCAGGATATCTCGATGAGGAGGAACAAGCGCGCCTTGTCGCCGCCATCGATCAACAGCCGTGGAGCGCAGATCTCAAGCGCCGCGTGCAGCAGTACGGCTATCGGTATGATTACATGCGCCACAGCGTGGACCCCAGCATGCGCCTGGGACCACTGCCGGGCTGGCTGGTGCCGCTGGCCGAGCGGCTGCGTGCTGACGGCATCTTCGCCGCGCTGCCGGATCAAGTCATCGTCAATGAATACGAGCCGGGGCAGGGCATCGCCGCCCACATTGATTGCGTGCCATGCTTCGGGGACACCATTGTCTCGCTCAGCTTGCTTTCGCCGTGTGTTATGCTCTTTACCCGCGAGGAGCCGGTGGCGCAGGTGCCGGTGCTGGTGGAAGCACGCAGCCTGCTGCTGATGCAGGGCGAGGCGCGCTATCACTGGCAACATGCCATCCCCGCGCGCAAGGTGGATGTTGTGGCGGGAACGCGCATCGTGCGCGGGCGGCGCATCTCGCTGACCTTTCGCAGCGTCATCACCGCGCCGGCGCAAGAATGACTGTGAGATTCGCCCAGCGTTCGCGCAACATGCCGGCCAGGGCGCGCATGCCCCATCGCTCGCACGCGGCATGGCCGACCGCCGCGACAGCGATGCCCGTCTCACCAACGGCCCGCTCTGCCGGCTTGCGCGCCTGCCCGGTGAGATAGAACTGCGCTCCGCCATTCGCCGCCGCGCGCACCAGGGCATCAGTCATGGCATTCACAACCACCACGCGCCGAATGATGGCATGTGCGCCGTGCACCACCTCAGGCGCGCCACCAAATATCTCGGCAACGGTTGAGATGTATGTTTCGGCATCAGTAGGAGTGATGTCGCCTGCCATCCCCAGTGGCACCCCATCGCGCTCCCCAAAGGGCAGGATATCGCGCATCCCCAGCACCACCGCCAACCGAGGATTATATCCTGTTGTCAGCCACGCATCAAAAGCGAGATGATGCGCCAGCACGCCGATGTCGCCAGACAACGCGGGCAAGTGCCACGGACGATGCAGCCACAACGCATCTAACCCTTCATCCTGCGCCCATGCGCCGATCTCCGCCCACGGCTCCAGCGCCAGCCCAATGCGCCGCACCGGTCGCGCCGAAGGGATGAAAACGCCATTCTGATCGTCGCCAAACCGCGCCGTCTCGAGCGCGCTCTCCAGATATGCTGCGATGGATGCGAGCGGGATCATAACGCCTTCTGCTCTCCTGCACTTGTGTCATACTTCATCAGAAGAATCGCCGCCTCTTGAGTGTGTTCTGTCGCGCTGTAAAACCTCATTCTCCGCCACCTCCGCTCCACGCGCGAATGGTGCCTGGGCGAAACGCAAAGATCCCATTACCTACGGGATCGGGAGCGAGTCGCCCATACTTCGCCATCCATATCGTGGCGATACACTGTGCGCGTGCGGCATCATGAACCTGGGCATGAACGCGCTGGCTCTGCTGGTGCCAGCCATCCGCAAACTGGATTAGCATGCTAAACCATCTGCTTTTGAGATATGCGTGACGTGTTCGGTCTCGCTCCCGTCTTATAGAGTAGGATAATGGATGAACGCCCACCCACTAAAAAACCTGGAAGAATGGTACCTGCGATGCCCAAAGTCGTGACGCCGGACGAGCGCGAGCGCAAGCGCCGGGCAATCCTTGACGTTGCAGCGGCGGAGATCGCCCGGCATGGGTATGATCGCGCTAACATCAACACCATCGCCGAGCGTGCGGGCATTGGACGCGGCACCATCTATCTCTATTTCGCCAGCAAGGAAGATGTGTTGGAGACGCTCCTTGACACCATTGGCGGCATGATCGATGCCGCCGTGCGCTCCTGCATCGCGGCGGATCTCCCCTGGCAGGCGCGGCTGCGATTGCTGGCGCAGGCATTCGCCGACCTGGCGCGCGAACATCATGATTTCTTTCGCGTGCATGTCAGCGCCTTATATGGCGTGAACCGTGATGTGGGCGCGCCGATGGCGCTGCGGCTGCGCACGTCTGTGAGGGAACTAGCGACGGCGCTGGGCGAAGCGGCGCGGCGCGGGGAGATCGCCGATCTGCCGCCGGAACCCGCCGCCGCCTATATCCTTGGCGCGCTGGAATCGCTGGCGCTGCTGCCGGATGTGCTGGGTGACGGCGTGGATTTTTCCCAACAGGTGGACGTGCTGGCGACGCTGCTGTGGCGCGGCTTCGCTCCTCCATGAGATGAACCCTCCGGCACTCGGATCGCCGGGCAAGGGGCCGGGTGCGCGACATCGCGCGCCTGCGGCTTCGGCTTGTTCATTCCCAAAATTTCTGCTTTTCTGGTGATATCGCATGTGGCAATCATTCAAACTGGCGTTGCGGCGCGGCATTGAGATTCTGCTGGGCATTCGCTCTACCGAGCGCGATCCTGATGCCCCAATGCCGCTGGCGACACGAGTAACACTCAACCGATCCTATTTCCGCAAGTGGCTGGTGTTGGGCGCACTCATCGGCATTGTGGCCGGCGTCGGGGCCATCATCTTCGCAAGCGCCATCAACCTCTGCACGCATTTCCTGATGGAGTTGGGCGCGGGCTATCGCCAGCCCCAACCAGCGGGCGAAGGCGTGACGGCAGTGTTTCCCATCACGCGGCTCTGGGCCATTCCCATCATCACGACATTGGGCGGCTTGCTGACCGGAATCATCGTCTTTTGCTTCGCGCCCGAAGCCGAAGGGCATGGGACGGATGCTGCCATCGAGGCCTTTCATGAGAAGGGTGGCTACATTCGCCCGCGCGTGCCACTGGTCAAGACCATCGCCAGCGCCATCACCATTGGCTCCGGCGGCAGCGCGGGCCGCGAAGGGCCAACGGCGCAGATCGCCGCCGGTTTCGGCTCCGCCCTGGCCGATCTGCTGCACCTGGACGATCACGACCGGCGCATCGCCATGTTGGCGGGTATCGGCGCGGGCATCGGCTCCATCTTCAAGGCACCTTTCGGCGGCGCGCTGATCAGCGCCGAAGTGCTCTATACGCACGATATCGAGGCGGAAGCGCTCTTTCCCTCGTTCATCGCCGCCGTCATCGGCTACAGCATCTATGGCGCGTGGGCGGGATGGACACCCGTTTTCGGCACAGGCGATCATTATTCCTTCAACCGGCCCATCACCCTCATCGCCTTCGCCATTCTGGGCATCGCCGCCGGACTGGTGGGATTGCTCTATCCGCGCGTCTTATATTTCCTGCGCGACCGCTTCAAGGCATTACCCATTCCAAATTACTTCAAGCCGGCCATCGGCGGCCTGGCAGTGGGACTGATTGGTCTCGAATTTCCCCAGGCGCTGAGCATGGGATATGGCTGGGTGCAGTTTGGCATCGACAACAACTTCACGCACATCTCGGCGCTGGTAATGGCGGCGCTGATCTTCGTGAAAATCCTGACGACCTCGCTCACCATCGGTTCCGGCGGCAGCGGCGGCGTCTTTGGCCCCGGCATGGTCATCGGCGGATTTCTGGGGGCGGCGGTGTGGGCAACGCTGCACCATCTCACCCCCGGCCTGGTGGGCTATCCCGGCAGCTTCGTGGTAGTGGGGATGGGTGCGTTCTTCGGTGGTGTCGCCAAAGCGCCCCTGGCGGTGATCTTGATGGTTGCCGAGATGACCAACGAATATTCGCTGATCGTACCAGCCATGCTGGCGACGATGATCGCGCTGCTGATCACCGGCAATCGCTCAATCTATGAAAAGCAGGTGCCGACCCGCCTTGATTCGCCCGCCCATAAGGATGATTACGCCCTGCCGCTGTTGCAGCAGCTTCGGGTGGCCGATGCCATGCGGCCCATTGTCGCCACTGTCACGCCGGAAACGCCGCTTTCCTCCCTGGGCGGCATGCTGGATACCTATCACTTCATGAGTCTGCCGGTGGTGAAAAATGGGCATCTCTGCGGCATCGTCACGGCCAACGATCTGACGCGCGCCACTCAACGGCGTGTGGGCCAGGTCCCACAGACGGCGGCGGAGATCATGTCGCGCCGTGTGGCTGTCGTCACACCCGACGAGACGCTCTATGACGCCTGGCTTGCCATGACCCGGCATGGCTTCAAACATCTGCCGGTGGTGCGCGCTTCCCATTCCGATGAGGTCATCGGCGAAGTCACCCTTGCTGCCATTGGCCGCGCCTTGCGCCTGCCGGATTTGCTTGGTGATGCGCTTCCTGCTTCTGAGGATGAGCATCACATCGATCAAGGCGAACAAGCGGAGACCCAGGACAACCACAAGACACCCCCTCAACCTATCGCATCCCATCCATCTCTGTAGGAATGACGTGGCAGGAATGACGTGTGTGGCCGAGCAGGCGACGGATTTGCTGACAACAGTGACATCCTCGAATAAACTGGCGCGTGAGTTGGGCGATCGACATGCTGCCGGTGATGATGAGAGGGTCATATCATCCATCGCAGCACCCACTCCGTTTCGTCCCTTTCGCCGGGCAGCATAGCCGGCGCGCATCGCCCCGCTGCACACCACTGCGTGATATGCTGTGAGCATCAGCAATGACGCGGCGTGGGAAGTGAGGAGCGCGTGCATACCTATCAGACGGTGGCGGAGCTGACCTTGTTGCTGGTGCTGACCCTGGCGGTGGCACTGGTGGCACGACGACTGCGCCTGCCCTATACCCTGGTGCTGGTGGTGGCGGGGCTGGCGCTGGGCTTCGCGCATGTGCTGCCCAACGCGCGGCTTGAGCCGGAAGTGGTGCTGGTCATCTTCCTGCCGGCATTGCTTTTTGAGGGCGCGTGGAGCGCAGAAGTGGCCGTGCTGCGCGCGAACTGGCTGCCGGTGCTGCTGCTGGCCGTGCCGGGGCTGGCGCTCTCGCTGGGGATCGTCGCTGCTGTGCTGCATTTCGGCCTGGGCATGAACTGGCTGACCGCGCTGCTGCTGGGAGCCATCGTCTCGCCGACTGATCCCGTCGCCGTGCTGGCGCTGTTGCGCCAACTGGGCATGCCCGCGCGCCTGCGCACCATCATCGAGGGCGAAAGCCTGTTCAATGATGGCGTGGGCGCGGCGGCCTATGTGATTGTGCTGGGGCTGCTGCTCGCCGCCGACGGCCTTTCGGCTTCCACCGCGCCCTGGCTGGTCGCGCTGCAAAGCCTGTGGCTCTTCTTGGGGGGTGCCGGGTTGGGCATCCTCGCTGGTTTCGTCACCTCGCGCTTCTTATATCGCGTGGATGATCATCTCATCGAGATCACCGTCACGTTCTGTGTGGCCTATGGCGTCTATCTCATCGGGGAAGCGCTGCATGCTTCCGGCTTGCTGGCAGTGGTTGTGGCCGGCCTCATCGTCGGCAGCTATGGCCAGCGGATCGGTCTTTCCGACGCCGCACGTGCCGCTGCCAATGACGTATGGGAATTCATCGGCTACGTCGCCAACTCGCTGCTGTTCGTGCTGGTGGGCATCCAGATCGGCGCTTCCAGCTTTTTTCGCGCGCTGCCGGGCATCATCTGGGCGGTCGTTGGCGTCTTTGCGGGCCGCGCCGCCATGATCTACGCCCTGTTGCCGCTCTATAACGCCATCGTGCGCCGCCGGTGGAAGATCCAGCCCAGGCCGCGCGGGGCGTTTTCGTCGCCGCGTGCCATTCCGCCGGTGTGGCGGCCATTGTTGCTGCTGGCGGGGTTGCGCGGCGCGCTCTCGCTGGCGCTGGTGCTGAGCCTGCCCACCACGCTGCCGCAGCGCGATCTGCTGGAAGGGATTGTCTATGGCGTGGTGTTGGTGACGCTGCTGGGCCAGGGCATCGCCTTGCGCGTGCTGCTCCCCCGCTGGCCAAAGGTGGAATGAGCGGTTCTGCACATTGCTCGCTGCCCCGCAGGGCTGGCAGATTTGCTACAATCAGAAAAACGTCGTCAGCAATAGAAGGAAGATTGGTCGCATGCTACGCAGCATCGCTGAGTTCGCGGACTATTTCGCCGGCATCCGCCGTCGCACGCTGAATTACCTGCGCGTCATCCCGCCAGAGAAGCTGGATTGGTCGCCCGACGCGGGGGAATATACCTGCCGCGACATCGTGCGGCACATCATGGCAGCGGAGCAGATGTACCTGACGCTGCTGCAAACGGGCGAATGGCGCTATCCAGGCCATGCCGGCGCGGAAGGTGCAACGCGGGATGCGCTGCTGGCGGAGATGGAAGCGTATCACGCGGCAACACTGGCCGCCTTGCGCGCCATGCCTGACGCGCTCTTGCAAGAGACGCGCCCCAGCTTCGTTCCCGACGGGCCGCCGATCAAAGTCTGGCGCTGGCTGATGGCGATGGTCGAACATGAGGTGCACCACCGCAGCCAACTCGCCAGCTATCTGCATCTGCTGGGCGCGCAACCACCCCAAATATATGGCATCACGGTCGAAGAACTCATTGCCCGCGCCACCGGATGAGCGGCTTATCCTGCCTGGGTTGCGCCCGAAGCGGGCCATTCCATCGCTGATTCCACATCACCTTCTGCCTCACTCGC
>JAJPKG010000363.1 GCA_021323815.1 Pseudomonadota bacterium | reverse complement strand
TGGCCGCACTTCTTTTCAGAGGACAACTGATCCTCGAAATGCACGCCCGCCGCGCCGGCTTCGATCATAGCTTTCATCAGCTCAAAGACGTTGAGCGGGCCGCCGAAGCCGGCCTCGGCATCCGCCACGATGGGCGCGAACCAATAGGTGTCGCCGCTGCCCTCGGCGGTCTGGATCTGGTCGGCGCGCTGCAATGCCTGGTTGATGCGTTTCACCACGTGCGGCACGCTGTTGGAAGGATACAAGCTCTGATCGGGATACATCTGGCCCGCCAGGTTCGCATCGGCGGCCACTTGCCAGCCGCTGAGATAGATGGCCTTGAGGCCGGCCTTCACCTGCTGCACGGCCTGATTGCCGGTGAGCGCGCCGAGGGCGGGGACGAACGGTTCTTCGTGCAGCAGCTTCCACAGGCGCTCGGCCCCCATGCGCGCCAGGGTGTGCTCGATCAGCACCGAGCCGCGCAGGCGCAGCACGTCCATCGGGGTATAGGGGCGGGTGACGCCCTGCCAGCGCGGGTTGGTGGCCCAGTCATGGGCGATGGCGGCGATGTTCTCTGAATGGGTCATGCGTTGGATCTCTCCCTTTCGGTGTGGTGGACGCGATGACGTTCGCTCCGACAACAAACAATTATTCCTGCCCGCCGGCAGGGTGTGCCGGTGGGTTGCAGGTATGGGGTGTTTGCCTCACCCTCCGATCCCCTTCCAACGAAGCTCAGGAGGGGGAGACCGCTTGGAAAGGTGCTAGCGTCGATCTACGCGATCAATGTGCCGCATGATCTCCCCCTCTCCAGCTTTGCTGGGGAGGGTCCGGGGGTGGGGCCACGCTATGCGGTTGTTAGCTGGGTGGGACGATCAGCGGAAGAGGTAATCATGCGCGGTGCGCAGGGGATTATCAGGAAACGCGTGCGCGTTGGGAAAGTGCGCGCCGCTGGCCCAGACCTGGCGTGTGGCGCGTTTCGCGGCCACCTTGCCGTTCAGGGAAAGATCCGTGTGCTCTGGCGAGCGTTGGTGAAGGACAGGGGGATGTTGGGGCTTGCTGTCAATCACCGTGTTGACGTTTGGCTCCATAATCTGTCGGCGCGCGGACTGTTTGCCGGCGCGCGCCGCCTCCATTTCGGGGTGGGCGTTCTGCTGAGCGGCAAACGCTATTGAGCGATCAGCTTTGATCAGGCTTTTCATGGCAGAGCTTCCTCTCTATCGGTCAAAACCGCGACCGATGGGGGGAACTGCGACACCGTTGTCGCATCACACGAATAGCCCCCTTTGCAGGATAACAGCCGAAAAGGAGACTATTCTGCCGTTGTATAGCCATTAGTCTATCAGATCGTGTGCCATAAATGCAATATAACTGGGGAACTATTCCGCCGCTTGCTGGAAAAATCGTGGAAAATGGCGAAGCGAGCAGGCCATGATGTTTTGCAAAATAGCGTTGATTGCACTGCACAATATGCGCCGCAATTTTTGCAATCTCCTCAATCGCGTTCGTGGGCCTTCAGCTGCAAAGCGCATCCTGTGCGGCTGAGAGCAATGTTGGTTGATATGTTCATTTTGCCCATCTTGTCATGTAACTTGACGGCGTGCTACCATATGCGAAACATTCCTCATAATCAGTGGCAGACGAAAGGAGCGGCCAACGATGGCGACCACCGCACCGCGCGCAAATCCCCTGGTTTCGACGGCGGAACAAGACCACGCGACGATGGACCGGGCGATTGCGCGGCTGACTGCAAGCAAAGATGCCTGGGCGACGCTGCCCATCGGCAAGAAGATCGCGTATCTCAAAGCGATGAAGAAGAACACAGTGCGCGCCGCTGATCGCTGGGTGGCAGCGGCGGTGCAGGCGAAGGGCATCCCTGCGGATTCGCCGGTGGCCGGCGAGGAGTGGATCTCCGGTCCGTGGGCACTGCTCTACGCGCTGAACTGCTACATCGACACGCTGGAATCGATCCAGAAGACCGGCAAGCCGCGCCTGCTGCCTGGCGCAGTGCAGACGCGCGCCAACGGTCAGGTGAAGGTGAAGGTTTTCCCAGAGACGTTCTTCCACAAGATGCTGCTCAGCGGCGTCACCGCCGAGGTGTGGATGCAGCCGGGCGTGACGCCGGAAAACCTGCGTGACACGATGGCGGTGTGGTACAGCCAGCCGCAGCACACCGGCAAGGTGGCGCTGGTGTTGGGCGCGGGCAACATTGCCAGCATCGCCCCGCTGGATGTGCTCTATAAGCTGCTGGCCGAAGGCCAGGTGTGCTTGCTGAAGATGAATCCCGTTAACGACTATCTCGGCCCCTTCATGGAAGAATCGTTCGGCGATCTGGTGAAGGACGGGTATGTGCAGTTGGCCTATGGCGGCGTCGCGGCGGGAGAATATCTGTGCAATCATCCTGGCATCGACGAGATTCACATCACCGGCAGCGCGGCGACGCATGATGCCATCGTCTTCGGCACCGGTGAGCAAGGCGCAGCGAACAAAGCCGCCAGGACGCCGGCGAATCCGCGCCGGGTGACAAGCGAACTGGGCAACGTCAGTCCCACCATTGTCGTTCCCGGTCC
>JAJPKG010000459.1 GCA_021323815.1 Pseudomonadota bacterium | reverse complement strand
TCGATGGTGAACGACCATGACGGTTGGATCACAGGCACCGTGCAATGCGGGGGCATCTTCTTGCACTACGACGGCACGACCTGGAGTCGCGTGGCTGTTTCTTTACCTCTTAACAGCAGTTTAGGGGGGATAAAAATGCTTTCCGCCACTGATGGCTGGGCATTTGGCCTAACCAAACAGGCCTCTACTACCGGTGTGACACCCCTCATCCTGCATTTCAGCAATGGCGCATGGGCACTTGCTCCCGTGCCGGACCTGAAACAGAACTGGACCATTACCGACCTGGCGGTAGGCAGCAACAATGATTTATGGGCGGTAGGATATACCTTGGCCTTCCCAGATACCCAAGCAATGGGGGTGACGTTACATTATTTGGATGGGAAGTGGCGTATCACCCAAACATTTCCCCATATCCATCTTATCGGTCTTGCCATGGATACCGCAAACGAGGGCTGGGCGACCGGCTATAGCTTGCAATCATATGGGAATAATCCGTCCACGACATTTCAGCAGGGTATCATGTTGCACTATGCGCATGGCACGTGGAACGAAGTTTTTACCATCTTACAAGGCAGCGATGTAGGTAGCAGCATAACCCTGGCCAGCCCAACGAATGGATGGATGGATACAGAAACAACTGCTGCTGATGCAGAAATAACTGCTGCTGCCCCAGAGGATAACGTTGTCTTGTACCATTACAACGGAACAGCATGGCAGCGTGTCCTCGTCAAGGTGCCGACCTATCCCGGTTTTCTTAAAGCAACAGTTTCCAACCTGGCAATATTACCCACAGGAGAGATATGGGCGGTTGGCGACGCAAGCAACGGAACGCAGACCGTTGCTCCCGGCACCACTCAGCAGATCGTGTATCCTCAGCCGCATATGGTGATCCTGCACTATCTCAACGGCCAATGGACCACGCTCGCTGATTAATCTGATAGGTCAAGCGTGCGCAGGAAGGCTTTGAGGCTGGGGGCGAATTCGGGCCGGCGCAGGGCATAGATGATGGAGGTCGTCAGCCAGCCCACTGTGTCGCCGGTGTCATAGCGTTCGCCGGTGAACTCATAGGCGAAGATGGGCTGCTTGCCCAGCAACTCGCATAGTCCGTCGGTGAGCTGGATCTCGCCGCCGCTGCCGGGCTGGGTGTGGCTGAGGATCGCAAAGATCTCCGGCGTCAGCACATAGCGACCAACGACGGCTTGATTCGAGGGAGCCTGATCGACGGGGGGTTTTTCCACCATGTCGCGTACCTGCATCAGATGCGGGCCAATGCGCTCGCCGGCGATGATGCCATAGCGCGACACGTCAGAGTCCGGCACGGGCATGGTGGCGATAACCGAAGCGTGGCGCTGGGCATGCACGTCGATCAGGTGGCGCAGGCACGGCACGCCGTCGGGACTCCACATCAGGTCGTCGCCCAGCAGCAGGGCAAAGGCGTCGTGGCCGATGAGGTCGCGCGCCATCAGCACCGCGTGGCCCAGCCCCCGCGGACGCGGCTGGCGCACGAAGCTGAAATGCGCCATCGTCTCGATCTGCCGCAGGCGGGCAAGCATCTTGTCGTTGCCTTTTTTTTCGAGTACCTGCGTCAGTTCGGGGTTCTCATCAAAAAAATCTTCCACCGCGCGCATGTTGCGGCTGGTAACGAAGACGATGTGCTCGATCCCCGCCTGCACGGCTTCTTCCACCACGTAATAAATGGTGGGCAGATCGGCCACCGGCAGCATGGGCTTGGGCAGCGACTTGGTGGCGGGCAGCACGCGCGTTCCCCAACCGGCGACGGGAATGACGGCCTGACGAATCACGAAAACAGCCTCCGAGCATTTTTGACGAGCTACCCATCCATGATAGAGAGCGATCCCCTCCCCTGTCAAGATAGCAATGCCCCCCAATTTCCTCAGAAAAATCCCCCCAGAGCCGGCAGATGTCTCTGCGCCCCTTTTTTCCCGTGATTTGGGGACATCCGGTATGGTGAAAGGAGATGCGGCGCGCGGCCAATCCTGCCGATGGGGATACTCAGAGGGACGGATGTATCATGCGATGATAGAAGGAGTTGCTGTCATGGTTGATGTGTTGATTGTCGAGGATAACGCCGACATCAGCGAAGTGCTGCGCCTGGCGCTGGAGATGGAGGGCTATACCACTGCGCGCGCTCAGCACGGCGGTCTGGCGCTCGCGTGGCTGGCAGCACAGTCCTGCCCGCCACGCGTCATGCTGGTGGATCTTTCCATGCCGGAGATGGACGGCGCTACCTTCATTCGTCGCGTGCTGGAACAACCGGCATGGCGACACATTCCCATCATCGTCATGACCGCCGAGGCCGATCCGCATGAGCGCCTGCGGGGCTTGCCGGTGGCTGCGCTGCTGACAAAACCGTTCCACGTGGAAACGCTGGTGGGGCATTTGCGGGCGTTCATGGTGCAAGCGGCGGCGTAAAAAAGGGAATTTTGCAACACGAAGCGCTGATGTCTTGAAAATCGAGACGGGGTATGGTATACTGGAATCCAGTACGAAATGGCGTACCCTGGTCAGGCTCATAGGTCCGGTTGCTGCTTACCCTCCCCCTGATGACGCCCCCCTTGACGTTTCCGCATCTCCCGCGTGAGATGCCATTCCAACAGGTGAATGCCACCTGTTAGAAAGACTGGTTTTTCCCTTTGTATCAGGACCAAACCCTCCGTTGTCGCGATTGTGGGCAGGACTTTGTGTTCACAGCAGGCGAACAAGAATTTTTCGCAAGTCGTGGGCTGAACAATCCGCCCTCGCGCTGCCCTGAATGCCGCGCCGCCCGCAAGGCCGCGAATGGTGGGAGCTATGGCGGTGGCGGCGGCTATCAGCGCGGCGAGCGGCAGATGTATGACGCGGTGTGCGCCGATTGTGGCCGTGCCACCCGCGTTCCCTTCCAGCCGCGCGGCGACCGCCCGGTGTATTGCAGCGATTGCTATGAGCAGCACGGTGGCGCGCGCCGTTCCGCACGCTATTAACGTTCGGTAGCGGCAACGCAAGCGACGCGAGGCATCCCTTCCGGGGTGCCTCGTTTTTTATGGTTCATTTCACCCGGCGATACATCATGATATCATCCACATAGCTGCCATCTTCATATGTGACGAAGCGGTAGCGGCGGCCTTCCTCTTTAAATCCCATATCAGGCTGAAACGACTCTCGACTGCTATCATGGTAATGCCTTCTATCACCATGCGTGGCTTGTAGGCTTAATCGCTAGGGATCTCATCAAGCGTTGCCACGCACTCGATGTGATGCGTCTGCGGAAACATGTCCAGCGGTTGCACGGAGCGCACCGTGTAGCGCCCATCCCCAGTAAGCACCGCCAGGTCGCGTGCCAGGGTCGCGGGATCGCACGACACGTACACCACGCGGGGGATGCCGCGCGCCAGGATGGCCTCCAGTACGGGGTGCTGGCAGCCCATGCGCGGCGGGTCCAGCACCACCGCGTCGATGCGTGCCGCCACGCCGGGCAAGACCGTTTCCGTGCGGCCCTGGACGACCTCGACGTTGGCCAAGCCCAGCGCGGCCAGATTTTCACGGGCGTCGCGCACGGCACTGGCGCTTTCCTCGATGGCGATGACGCTCCCGGCCCGTGTTGCCAGCAGCGCGGCAAAGGTGCCCACGCCGCAATAGGCATCCGCCACCGTCGCATCCGGCCCGGCGGGAACGGCGGCCAGCACCAGATCCGCCATCACCTCGGCCTGGGCAGTGTTGGTTTGAAAGAACGAACTGGGGCGTATGGCAAACGTGAGATCGTGCAGTTGCTCGCGCAACCCATCAGCGCGTGGCATAATCCCTGCTGCCGCCAGCGCGGCGGCACGCTCGCCTTCGGGCGCGGGCTGCGCCAGAAGCTCGCCCGTGTGCGCCCCGCACCGGAGCAACACCTGCGGGCGCGGGTTTTCTACTTGGCTGAGCGCGGCCAGCGCGGCGTTGATGAGTGGGTGCGCGATGGGACAGTGTGCCAGCGGGATGACGCGGTGTGTGCCATAGGCTGTCAGCCCCGGCTGGCCGTCGCGGTTGATGGCGAAGCGCATCTGGTTGCGGAAATGCCAAGGATCGTCCATGCCCAGCGGCGGCAGCACCACATCCTCAGCAATGCCGTGCGCTGTCATCTCGGCCCGCACGCGCGCATGCTTCCATGTCAACTGCGCGGCATAGGGGATATGCTGCAACCGGCAGCCGCCGCAGTCGCCGAACACCGGGCAAGGCGCGGCCACTCGTTCCGGGGCGGGAGAAATGACGCGCGTCAGCCGCACAATCGGCGGTCTGGGGCGCTTCTTTTGCTTTGCGCGCCAGACCGCCGGCCAGCCGACCTCGACTTCCACCGTTTCGCCGGGGATGCCGCCCAACACGTCAAGCGATGTCCCTGCCGGCAAGCGCTCATCGACATCCTCTGTCACCGTGCCCCGCGCCAGCCCCTCATCGGTCCATGCGTGCAGCGCGAGGGTGGCCCGCACGCTGCGCGCCGGTTCCAGGGGAAGATGTTCCAGTGGTAATTCCTGCTCATTCCTCATGCCCCCATTCTAACACGTGCAAGAATGAGCAGCAGGCTATTTCATCATCCTGTTAGCCAGCCACACCAGCCTGGGCGCGCACGTTGCTCAGATGCGTGGCCAGCACCATCGCTCCCTCGGCGAAGCAGCACAGCTGCTCGATGGTGAAAGTGCGCTCGCCGCCGATCTGCGGATGGCTGACAACGTATTGTCCCACCCGGTTGGGGGCTTCCACGCAGGTGAAGCCCAGCTTTTGCAGGGCGTTGACGGCTTCGCCTTCTGCAAAGACCCGATCAAGTCGCATGAATGGTTCTCCTGAAAACGTGATCTGTTCTTGAGCTAGCGGCGGCCACACATGGTGGTGACGGTGCAATCCCCGTGAATTTCCACCTGGCATGAGAGGCGCAGGTTTGGCTTTTTGCGCAGGTGAATGCGCTCGGCCACCGTGCGCGGGTTCACGGCAGTGGCGGGCGACACCATCACGCGGTCGGTGCCGCAGAGGCCGTTGCCGTGACAGTTGGCCAACTTGAAGAGATGACAATAGATCGGCACATCTTTATCATAATCCAGCGCGGCGTAGCGCAAGTTCTCGCCGTCTTCCACCATCTTTTCGCCGATGACGGACCCGTCGCGGCGGACGAAGGTCACTTTGGGCATGCTCTGATACCTCGCATCACTATCTGCAACCACGCATGCCAGAGATGCCGGCAGGCGCGGTGTGCGCGTCGTTCTTATGTGTTAGTGTAGCACAAAACCAGTGAGTGCTTCTATCATTTTTCCGCGTTCTTGGTTACGAGTTTTTGCCTGATGCGCTTGATATGGTCGAATAAGCGTGCATTTTGCCCACATATTTGGTATACTTGCGAGTAATCATAGCGAATTGCAATCAGAACGCTATGGGCAGTTTGGCAGAGGTGTTGGCATGAAGGCGATTAACGATTTCAAGGCATTCATCCTGCGCGGCAACGTCGTGGATCTGGCGGTGGGCATCGTCATCGGCGCGGCCTTTGGTGCGTTGGTGACGGCGCTGGTCAAGGATCTCATCACGCCGTTGATTGCCGCCATCGGGGGCAAGCCCGATTTCAGCGCGCTCTACTTCACCATTCACGGCAGCCGCTTCCTGATCGGCGACTTCATCAATGCGCTGATCAGCTTCGTGATTCTTGCCGCCGTGATCTTCTTCTTCGTGGTGAGGCCGGTCAATGGGTTCATCCAGCGCAGCAAAACCGAGCCGCCGCCCGACCCCACCACGCGCGACTGCCCCTATTGCCTCAGCATCATTCCCATCCAGGCGACCAAGTGCATGTATTGCACCTCAGACGTGCCGGGAGTCGAGATGGAAGAAGAGGGCGAGGAGGAAGAAGATCTGGTCGGTACCGAAGCTGGCACGGACAAAGAAGCTTAACAAGCTTTTTTTTACCGTGCCAGCGTGCGCAGCGCCCGCACGATCAACTCATCCAGCGAAAGGTCGGCGGCGTTGGGGATGTTGCGCAGCGCCTGTTGCGCCTCGGCAGCGCTATAGCCCAGGCCGGTGAGCGCTTCCACCGCGTCGCGTTCGCGCGTGTCGGCGGGCGTTCCCGGCGAGGGCAGATTGCCGCCCGCCGCCGCCGCGATCCCTGGCGCGTTTGCCATCAGCTTCGTGATCGGCGCTTTCAATTCCAGGGCGATGCGCTGCGCCATCTTTTTGCCGATGCCCGGCGTGCGTGCCAGGCGATCCACGTCATCCGAGAGGATGGCGCGGCAGATGGCGTCTGGCGTGTGGGTGGAAAGCAGCGCCAGCCCCAGCCGCGCCCCCACGCCGCTGACGTTGAGCAGGATCACGAACAGATCGCGTTCCTCGGCGCTGGCGAAGCCAAAAAGCGCCAGATCGTCTTCGCGCACAATCAGATGCGTGTGCAGCATCACCTCGCTGCCCAGCGTCAGTTGCGCGATGGTTGGCAGCGGTGCGGCAACGGAAAGCACAAAGCTCCCCGCCCGCACCAGCACGCGATCCAGCGTTTTGCCCTCAACGGTGCCT
>JAJPKG010000007.1 GCA_021323815.1 Pseudomonadota bacterium | reverse complement strand
GGGGGCTGAATGCGACAACCACTCATTTCCCCGGCGCGCATTTTAATCACGGCCAAAACGCCACGTGGCTCGCGCACACCTGGGCGGGAGATCCTCACCCCGCCGCTGATTATGATGCCCTGGCCGCGCTGCTGCAACGCGAGCAAATCGCCTTCGTCTATGCCCACGTGGGGCCGCTAAATGGCGACGGCACCATTCCCCCCAGCCGCTACACGTACGCCGCCGCGTTCGCCAGCGCCCTGCACGCGCGCCTGCCGCATCTGCGCATCCTGGCGTGGGTGGGGCAAATCTATCGCCCCGGCGCGCAACCGGGCGATGCCGAGATCGATCTGGCGCGCTCGCAGACCCGCGCCAACATCATCGCTGCCGTCGCCCATTTCACGCATGACCTCGACTTTGACGGCGTGCATTATGACATCGAACCCGTCCCCAACAATGATCGTCACTTTCTGGATCTGCTGGATGAGACACGCAGCCGTATCGGCGTGGGAAAGATGATCTCGCTTTCCACGCCGAACTGGGTGCCGGTGGCGCGCGTGACCGATCTGCTGCAATCCCTGCGCGACCAGCCGAACGTATGGTGGACGACGTATTATTATCAAGCGGTCAGCCGCCACGTGGATCAGATGGTGGCGATGATGTATAACACCGGCATGCCCACCCCGCCGCTGTATGAAACCATCGTGCAGCAAGAGACGGCGCATATCCTGCATGCGGTGGCCGTCGCCGCGCCCAACACGCGCGTCATCATCGCCATTCCCACCTACAACGATCCGCCGTCGCGCGCCTTTCACGCCTCGGCGGAAAACATGCGCACCGGGCTGCGCGGCGTCATCAGCGGGCTGAACGAGAATGACGGCCTCAGCGCTTTTGCCGGCCTCGCCATCTATCCCGAATGGCTCACCACCGACGCCGACTGGGCGCTATATCATCATGAATGGCTGGGAGAATGATACCCATTCGTTATCCCTGCGTGGGGTTGCCCTGGGTGCGAAAGATGCCGATGATGCCGCCGATGAAGAGGATGAGGCCAACTAGCGCTAATCCTCTCGCGGCGCGGCCAGCGCAGGTTTCAGTGCGATTGAGCGCGGGGAGCAGTTCGGGGGCGGCGTCGGCTCCGGCGCGGCGCACGCGGCTGCGCCAGGCGGCGCGCTGCCACAGCAATGCCAGCCCGGCAACCTGCGCGCCTGCCCCCAGCGCCACTAAAATGCCCCAGATCAAACGGATGCCGCGCTGGGCGAGCCAGCCGGCCAGACCGGTTATGGCCGAAAGAAACAAGACGGCAAAGGCATAGAGCGCCCAGCCGGGAGCCATCTGCGCGAAGAAACGCGGCGGGCGCGACTCCCGGCGTGATGTGAGTTGCTGCACATGTGGCGCGACCATGCATGTACCCTCTCAAGTCAAGCAGGAAAGAATCGCGAGCGATCTTTTAAAATCGCGACGAGTTGACACTCTGCCTGAGCGAGAAGCCCAGCAGATTCTTGGTTCAGCCAGCGGGCTTACCAATCAGACTCACGCCTGATTGCCAGCGGCCCCTCTGTCCCCAAGCGTTGCCCACGTTCAGGACGTGGCCGTTTTCCTGTGCCCCAGGATACGGAGCGCTTCCTGCAAGATGTTCAGTGCCGCGTTTTGGTCCCGATCCAGAATCAAGCCACAGTGCGGGCAGCAATGCGTGCGCACACTCAGGCTCTTCTGGACCATCCGTCCACAGCCAGAGCAGTTCTGGCTGGTATAGGCGGGTGGCACCGCAATGCATGCGATGCCCGCCAAACCCGCATAATAGCGCACCCACCCCAGAAACAGGGACCAGCCCGCGTCACTGATGCTCTTCGCCAGATACGGGTTCTTCACCAGGTTGCTCACCTGCAGGTCTTCAAAAGCAATCAAGTCGCTAGACATGACGAGCGCGTATGCCACCTTACGGGCATCATCCTCACGCTGCCTTTGGACATGCAAGTGCTGTTTGGATAAGGCTTTGCGCGCCTTCTGATAGTTCTTGGATGGTGGACGTTGTGCGGCTGGTGGTTGGGCTGATGGCATCGGCGTCTGGCGTGGGTATTTGTTGCCTCGTTGTGAGGGCTTTGGTTTCGTGGTGTCCTTATGCCGATTGCTCTTGCGGCTCACTTCCCGGTGCAACCGTTTGAGCTTGCCTTCGGACTTGCGATAATAGCGGGGATTGTCCACCGTGTTGCCCTCACTATCGGTGTAAAAGGCATTCAGCCCCACATCAATCCCCGTCTGTTTTCCCGTAGGAACATGGTCGATCTGGCGGGTGGCAGCGACACAGAATTGGCAGTAGTAGCCATCCGCGCGACGAATGAGCCGCACCCGCTTGATCTGCTGCACGGGGAAGGTCTCGATAGCGCGGGTGCCAATCAGGCGCAAGCGTCCGATGCCCAGACCATCGGTGAAGGTGATGTGCCGTCCGTCCGGTTCCAGATGCCAGCCCGCCACCTTGTATTCGATGCTGCGGCAATCATGCTTGAAACGCGGATAGCCCTTCTTGCCCGGCTTCTGCTGCTGGCAGTTCTCATAGAACCGTTGCACGGCATGCCATGCGCGCTCTGCACTGGCTTGACGCGCTTGGGAACCCAGTTTGGCGGCAAAGGCAAACTGCTGCGCCAGCACCGCCGTGTAGGCGCTCATCGTGGCAAACGACTTGCCCTCCTCGGTGCGATCCATCCAGGCCCGCACGCACTTGTTGCGCAGGAATTGCCCCACACGAATCCCCTCGTCAATGGCCGCATACTGGACAGGCGTGCCATCGAGTTTGTATTCGTAGGTGAGCATGGGTTAGTGGTCCTTTTCCTTGCGGGCAAGACAGGCTTGCAGCATATGGAGGACCTGGCTCTTGAATGAGCGGCTTGCTTGTTTGGCCAGGGTTTGGATACGCTGAAACAGCGTGATGGGGAACCGCACCCCACTGTGTTTCATCGGCTCCTTTGGTGTCTCCATATGCATATGAGACGATTATGCTACGCACACGTCAAGGGGACGATCTCTGGTTAAAACCTTTGCCTGCCCTTGCATCCGCATGACCTCAAGCCACAGCGGCTTTACGGGCTTTCTGTAATGGCTGCTAACACGACCAACGCTTGCTTCCAGCGTGGAGATAAGGCAAGGTGAGAAGATCTGTTGCTGTACATGTGGCTCCTTTTCTGAACAGAGACGAATAATTCACTTCATTATATAGAGACGCTTCCTCGTTTGTCAAGGACCTTACAGAGGGCGAATGCCATCTGATCTTCTGTATTGGGAAAAATGCACACATCTCATGGTGCCGAGACTTCTGGCGAATAACGCGTTTATATGAGTATAATGCAGCAATTCGAGACAATAACAAGCGAGAACTTGAAGGATATCTCATGAAAGTATACATCTCGATTGATGCGGAAGGGGTCGCGGGCATCTCCGACTGGGACCAAATTCGCACCAAAGGGGATGATTTCGCCCTCGGTCGCCGGCTGATGCTGGGCGAGTTGAACGCCGCCATCGACGGCGTGCTGGCGGTTGATTCCCAGGCAGCGATCGTGGTGAACGACTCGCACGGCACCATGCGCAACTTTCCCCCCGACGAGATTCACGGCAACGCGCAGCTCATCGCCGGCCCGCATAAGCCACTGTATATGATGGAAGGGTTGGATGCATCATTCGATGCGATTCTGTTTATCGGTTATCATGGTTCTATCGGCGCGCATCCTTCCTTGCTGAGCCATACGTATAATCCCAGGGCGGTGTGGGAAGTGCGCATGCAGGGGCGACCGGTGGGGGAATCGGCGCTGAACGGGCTGGTGGCAGCACACTATAACGTGCCCATCGTGCTCGTCACCGGCGACGCCGCCACCGCGACCGAGGCGCACGAGTTGATCCCTGAGGTCGAGACGGTGCAGGTGAAGACCTCGCACAGCCGCTTTGCCGCCACCAATCTGCATCCGGCGGTGGCACGCGAGCAGATCAGGATTGGCGCGCAACGTGCGCTGAGCAATATGGGCGGGCGCGACCTGGTGCCGCGCTATCCTCATCCCGCGCGCTTTGAGGTGACATTTTTGACGGCGGATATGGCGGAAGCCTGCCTGGCGCTGCGCAACGTGGAGCGTGTGCCGCAGCAGACGCGCACCGTCGCCGCTGCCAGCGACGATCTGCTGGATCTCTTTCGCACCTTCGTCGGCATGGTCATGATCACTCGCGCATTGGTGGAATGAGAGGACAAACAAGGGATGGTTGATCTGCCCGCGCGCGTGTTGCTGATGGCACCTCGCCTGGTGCTCGGTTTCGGCTTCGCCACGCTGGTCAACGGCGTCTTCGTCACGGTGCTGGCCATCGTGCTGGTGATGGTGCGCGTCTTGTGGCCGAAAGAGACCGTGCAGCGATGGATCGCCAACCGCCGTTTCGCAACCTCGGTGGACGAGATGCGCCAGGGTTTGGAGCAACTGGAAGACGAGCATTACGAGGAAGCATTGCGCCTTTTTCAGTTGGCAGCCAAACAAACCCCGAACAAACCGGCACCGGTCTTATTACGCATCTATGCCCTGGGATTGCAGGGGCGACGGCGTGAGGCGCTGGCGGAACTGCGCCACGCATTGCTGCGCTGGCCGGTAGAAACGCTGCCCAAACGCTTGCTGGCGCTGGCTTATCTGGGCGCGGGCAACTTCGACCGGGCGTATAGCGCCGGCGTTGCAGCAGCCACGCAAGAACCTATCTCGCCTGCCGCGCTGCGCACGCTGGGCGATATCTGCCGCATGATGGAACGCTATCCCGAAGCCGAGCGCGCCTATCAGCAGAGCGTGCAGATGGGCATGCCGTGCCCCTATGCGGGGCTGGCCTGGGTGCTGGCAGGCCAGGGCCGCGTGGAAGAAGCCGAAGCGGTGCTAGCCGAAGCCACGCCGCATACCCTCGGCCTCTTCGAGTCGCAATTGGCGCTGGCGCAGATCCATGCTCAGGCGCGGCGGCTGGATGAAGCCATCGCCATCTATCGTCGGCTGCTGCAAGAGCATGGCAACGTGCCACGCGTGCTGGTTCCCTATGGCCTGGCACTGATGGAAGATGTGCAGATCGACGAAGCGCAGTCAGTGCTGGATCGCGCCGTCAGCATCGCGCCGGACGATCCTTTTGCTCAATGCGCGCTGGCGGCGCTGCTGGTGGAGCGCAACCAGCTTGCCGAAGCGACGGTGCACGTGCGCGAGGCGCTGCGCCTGTGGCCCGGCTATGGCACCGCCCGCAGTGTGTATGGTGACGTGATGAAGCGCTCCGGTCGTTATATTGCCGCTGAGGAGCAATATCGCGAGGCGCTACGAGTGAATCCCTTCCTGGCAGACGCGCACATCCGCCTGGCGGCGCTGTTGCGAGCACGCAGCGAGATGGACGAGGCACGCGAGCACGAACGCGAGGCGCACCGCCTGCGCCCCAGCATGCCGCTGCCCGTCTCGCAAAAGATCCTCGCCATCACCACGCGCCAGATCGCCGAGAGCGGCGCGCCGGAACCGGCCCCGCGCACCGAGCCGCGCCAGATCACGCCGCCGGATATCAACATCGTGCTGACGCCGACGCGCAAGCGCCTGCCGGATCGCCTGGCGAGCGAGCCGCTTCAACCAACGCAGCCCATCCCGCCGACCGAGCCGCGCCAGGCGCGCTCCGCGCTCTCGCTGATGAGCGACATCGCCGCCATCCCCGGCGCGGTGCTGCTTTTCGATGAGTCGCGCGAGTCGATCTTCACCCAAACGCTGCAATCCAGCAAGCCGCCGGATGTGGTGCTGGCGTTTTATCGCGAGCGCATGGCGGCTGACGGCTGGCAACAGGTGGGCGAGGAGCCGAGCACGCTGGGGCACATCCAGGGCGTGACACTGCACTACGTGCGCGCTGAGCAATTCGCGCACATCACCATCGGCCTGCGCACCGGAGCAACAGATCTGGCCGCGCCGGAAGGACGCTATACCTACATCGTCACTTATGTCTCGCACCAGGCGTGAAGGATGAGACTCATGGCACGACCATTGATTGGCATCGCCGGATTCACGCCGGCCTGCAAGATTACGACGACTGAACGCTATGTGCGCGCCGTTGAGCTAGCCGGCGGTCTCGCGCTCATCATCCCACCGCAGGCTTCGCCTGAGCGAGCGGAGGTGGTGGTGAAGCGGCTGGACGGCTTGCTCATCCCCGGCGGCGACGATGTCGATCCCGCGCAATATGGGCACGCGCGCCATGAGCGGCTGGGGGTATGCGACAGCGCCCATGACGCGGCGGATCGTGCCGTCATTCAGGCTGCGTTGCAGCGCCGCCTGCTGTTGTTGGGCATCTGTCGCGGCTTGCAGATTCTCAATGTGGCGCTGGGCGGTACGCTCTATCAAGATATCCCAGCAGAATGTCCCGGCGCGCTGGCTCATCACGATCCCGATTTTGCTGCGCGGGTGCACGCCATCGCCATCGAGCCGGGAACGCTGTTGCGCGACATTCTGGACGCGAATGAGATCCCCGTCAATAGCATCCACCATCAGGCGATACGCGATCTGGGCGAGGGCGTGCAGGTGGCGGCCCGCGCGCCGGACGGCGTTATTGAGGCGATTGCAGTAGCCCATCAGCCTTTCGCGCTGGCGGTGCAATATCATCCCGAAGCGCTGATCGACAGCGATGTTTACGCGCAGCGGCTGTTCGCGGCGTTCATCGCCGCCGCAGGCTGAGTTTTGCGACTGGCCAGAAATCCTCACCCCAACCGCTTGACAACAGCCACGTGATCGCGTATCATAAAGAAGGCGTTATGATGACAGTGCCATCCATGCCGAAGTGGTGAAATGGTAGACACGCTACGTTCAGGGCGTAGTACTCGAAAGGGTGTGGGGGTTCGAGTCCCCCCTTCGGCACCACGGAGAGGTCGCATAGTGGTCTAGTGCGGCGGTTTGCTAAACCGCTGAGGGTCAAATGCCCTCCGAGAGTTCGAATCTCTCCCTCTCCGCCAGCTAACAACCCGCTCACCAAGCGGGTTTTTCGTTGCCCTTCTTTCCCTAGACCTCTAGTTGCTTCCCTTCTCCTTTTCTGCCATTTTTGTGCAAGACCGCTGAGGCCCAGACCGTTCCTGAACCTCGCATTTTGTCATAACCGCTAGGTGCCAGCACTTATCCGGCCCTATGGTTTTTTTTGCCGTGCCCGGCATCATCAGCGTTCTTAGTCCCTGCACGCTTCTCTAAATTGAGCAATCGCACGGGCGAAAATTGCTCATGATCCGCAAGCGCGCTGTCGCTTCCGAACATCTTGAGATATTCTTCTGTCACCACTAGCTTGCTATGCCCAAGCTCGCGTGACAACCGTTCCAACTTGCCGCCCGACTTCATATAGAGCACGCTGAACGTATGGCGAAAGGTGTGAGGACTAACACGCACGCCTTCCAGACCAATACGCCGCTTGATCTGTTTCAGCATATCCTGCACAGCCGACGGGGCGAGTGGTTTTCCAGACCGCCCAACGAAAAGCCGTGTTTCTTTGCCATCTGCCTGGCGATGGACAGAAACATACTTCCACAAGCATTTCGCTACTGGCGCGCTGATGCCAACATGGCGCTCTTTCCTGCCCTTGCCGAACACGGTGATATAGCTCTCGTCACCTACGCCAAGATGAAAATCTTCCAGGCGTAGATTACACAATTCGCTGAGCCGAATCCCCGTATCGCATAGCAGCAAGATGATGGCATAATTCCGAAAGCCGAGATGCGAACGCCGATCACACGCCGCCAGCATATCTTCTAGATCCCGCGCCGTGAATGTCCGAATGATGTACTTTGCAACCTTGGGCCGTTTGAGCCGCAGTGATGGATCTTGATCAAGCAGCTCTTCCATATAGAGCCACTTGCAGAAGGTCTTGATCACCTGGACAAATCCGCGCACCGTCAGATCGGACAGTTTCGCGCCATCCTTCCGTGCCGGCTTGTAGGGATTATTCGCATCGGCAACCGTGCTTTGCAGTTCCAGGATGAACGCCCGCAAATGCTGAATTTTAATCCCCTCGATATCGGTCACGCCGGCTTTCGCCATCGCATCAGCGAACATGCGCAGCTTATACCGATACCAGCGCAGCGTTGGCGCAGAACACTTGGCCGTTGAACGGTCAAGCAAAAAGCCCTCGATAGCATCTGTAATTTTCATGCATCCTCTCTTTCCGCCTAAGCTAGCGGTGTCGTGTGTTTAGCGGAGAGATAGCAGCATGATTGATTCACTTGACCCTCACTTCCCGCCTTTGTCTAGAATAGTATAACGCATACGTAAGTATATTGCAATCCTACGTATGGTATACTTTGAAAGAAAGGTTCTGGATGGAGAAGTCAATTCATGCCACAATCACAGACGATTGCTGAGCCTATCTCAACCTTAGAAGCAGCAGCACGTTACCACGTAACGCCCAACTACATCACAATGCTTGCTCGCAAAGGTGCCATCACTGCGAGAAAGCTTGGTCGTGATTGGATGATCGATGAATCCTCCCTAAAAAGCTACCTTATGACACCACACAAGCGAGGCCCGAAACCCAAGCTGTCCAACCCGCGCCGGGCGAAATCATCAGACCAGAATATGTCCGGCTGACATTATAGTTATGCGGCAAAAACCGCCCACGCATCTGGCAATCCAAGAGAAAGCCGTCTAGCGCGTCTTTCAGCCTTGTTCATCCCTCCAACGAGAGAAACTTACAAAAGTTACGTAACTTTTGTGCTCTCATCATAGCATTCTCTTGCGCGCCTTGTCAAGTGGAAGAAGTCGAAAGTAACAAAAGTCACGTAACTTGCATGAGCATGGTATGATGAAGATGATACACCAGCCCGAAGAGATCGCCACTAAAACGAGGGACCATCTATGGAGCGCATCTATTATACGGCAAAAGAAGCCCGTGAAATCCTAGGCATGACTCACAGCGCGCTCTTAAACCAAGTCGCAGCTGGCAACTTACAGCGCATCATCCCACCGGGGCGACGCCAGGGCGTCTATCTAAAAGAAGAAGTTGATCGCCTCAAACGTGAGATGGATGCATGGCTTTTGAGCCGACAAGCCACAAACGTTGAGGCAGCAAAATTCGTCAAAGCGACCGCCGACGATATGCCGGAAGCCGTCGCACTTTCTGCTGCAATTTTTGGCGACGTGCATATCATCCCGCTCGAAAAGCGGATCGAATGGCTGAAGAAAAATCCCGACATCGACTATCTTTTGAAGCAAGAAGGGCAGATCGTCGGCTATCTTTCTCTTGTTCCCCTACTCCCAGAGACTATTGATGACTTACTCAATCAGCGCCGCTTTGCTAAAGACCTCACAGCAGACGACATTCTCCCTTACGAGCCAGGCGTTCCCGTCGATATCTATGGTATGGCTATTGGAGTTAAGCCAGGTGTTAGCACGGCGCAGAAACGGGACTGGGGAGCAGCACTCATTTTGGGCGCAATAGAAGTCATCAAAGACCTAGGCGAAAGGGGTATTGAAATCAGAAGCATCAAAGCTCACAGCACAAAACCAGACGGCATACGCTTAATGCGCCATATTGGCTTTACTGAAGTAGTAGCCAATGTACCAGGTATGCACAACTTTCAAATTGACGTGGAGGAATCTGGTATCCCTTTTTTAATGGAATATAAAGAGGCGCTCAGGAGATGGAAGGAACAACATTTAGGTCTACCATAAACTATCGCTAGTCCTCTTCAATTTCATCCCAGAGGCTCCTTGATAATAAAGTCGAAGAAATATCTCCCTCTATAAACTGTAAGAAGGGGTGAATATCTTTTCTTCTGAGTGCCGCTCGCCAGCTTTGTATAGGACGATCTATAAATTTAGTACGATACATTCGTGTCTTAAATTCCTCCAGACTTGCTAAATTAATGCGATCAATTTTAGCAAAATTGGTTTCACCACGATATTGAAATCGCCCCATTAAATCTGCTAAGAGTGCCTGATACTCAGGGTCGGATCTGTATATTTTTGCATCCGTCCCCCACGAGGCTACAAGAGCTTCTGCTTCTCTAAATTCATCAGAATCACGTGGGTGCTGAAAGACAAATGCATTTGTGTTTTTCTGTTGTAGATTTTTCGTTCGCGTTGCTGTATCCTCTGGCTCCCTCAAAACATACCAGGGTGGATTATGATAATGCTTATCCCGTGCGATTGCAAAATCCATTGCATCACAAACAAAAATATCAATAACTTTAGGCGAACCAGCAATAACATATTCAGGCAACCAGCAAACAACTACTACTTTAGCTGAATGATACTTTAAAGTACTTTGACTATCTCGAAACCGCCCTGTTATTTCTGTTGCAAGTGGCATCCATGCCTTCACTTCTAAACCAGGACGAGGTTCTGCAACCCCTGTTAAAACCACATCAGGAAAATCGGGATCTTGGCGTACCCATTTACAACCGGCTGGCCAAAGGCTACTTTGGGAATTTAGATCCTGTGCAACAATTGACTCAATAGTATTACCTACTAAAGGTGATAACTTGCTGATAATTTTCGATAATCCTATTGCGGATTGTAAATCCACCGGCTTCTTGATGGTAACTACATCGAGCGTTCGTCCCTTTAAATCTTCGAGAACCTTCATTGCCATTACAAGTATACTAATGTTATCCACTACCTACTATCTCCTGCTAGCTCATCTTCGAGGAGTTGAACAAACGTGGGAAAAGAAACACCGATTGCCAGGCAAAATGCCCGTAGCTCAATAACATCAATACGGCGTTCTCCTCGCTCACACTTGCTAATAAAAGATTGAGATTGGCCAAGACGTAGAGCAAGCTGCTCTTGAGTCAGCCCAACAGACTTCCTACTTCTACGCAGAAGAGAAAGGAAGATGAGATAATCCTTGTCGAAGAGAGATTTTTCCATGTTGACCTCACGCTAAGTGTATGGTACAATCGATATTGGAATAGTCCAAAATCGACTAATTTCGAGACGTTAATCACGGGGTGCAAAACATGACAGCCATCAAAGAGAAAAAACCAAAGGGCAAACAAGCAAAAAGGAGTGATTTGACTAAAGAGGCGGAGGCCGTAAAAAATAGCACCATGCCACTGGCAGTTGCAAATATCGGAGAAAGTGTACAGATTGAATTAGCAGATTCATTATTACGCTATAAATACTGGCCATCTCCTACTGTCATCGTTTCAGATGGTCCATATGGGCTTCATTTGTTCCCTGGCGATCCCTGGACATTTGAGGGCCTTGTCGAGTTATACGAACCACACATTAAAGCATGGGCAGAATACTCTTTGCCAGAAACAACACTATGGTTCTGGTGCAATGAGATTGGATGGGCCACAATCCATCCTATACTAGCTCGACATGGGTGGATTTATCGCAATACTCATATTTGGGACAAAGGGATTGGTCATATCGCAGGAAATGTGAACAGTAAAACAATAAGAATGTTCCCTATTGTTACAGAAATTTGCGTTCAATATGTCAGAGATGTAAAACTGCCAACGGTCGATGGACAAAATTTATCTTTACAACATTGGCTTCGTTACGAATGGCTAAGAACAGGATTACCCCTTTATAAAACAAATGAAGCATGTGGAATCAAGAACGCTGCTACTCGAAAGTATTTTACTGCTGATAATCTCTGGTATTTTCCACCACCTGAGATGATGGAGCGGATTATAAAATACGCTAATGAGTTTGGTAGACCGGAAGGAAAACCCTATTTTTCAATAGATAGAAGAACCCCCCTTTCACGAGTTGAATGGGAACACATGAGACCAAAGTGGAATCACCTTCATGGGGTTACAAATGTATGGCATCATCCACCTATTCATGGCCTAGAGCGTGAGAAAGATGATAAAGCAAAGACCCTTCATGCCAACCAAAAACCTCTAACCTTACTGAAACGAATCATCCAGTCATCAAGCGATGAAAATGATGTACTATGGGAACCATTTGGAGGACTATGTACGACTGCTCTAGCTGCATTGAAAACAAGGCGTAAATGCTATAGCGCCGAAATTGTTCCAAGTTACTTTGAACTGGCAAAGAAACGCCTCGAACGAGCAGTAAGCACGCCAACTGCTCAACCATCACTGTTCGATGAAGATG
>JAJPKG010000232.1 GCA_021323815.1 Pseudomonadota bacterium | reverse complement strand
AGCCAGAAATAGCCATCCTCGTCGCGCCGCGCCCCGTCGCCGGTGAGATAGACGCCGGGGAACTTTGACCAATAGGTGTTGATGTAGCGCTGGTGGTCGCCCCAGATGGTGCGCGACATCGCCGGCCAGGGATGCTTGATCACCAGGAAACCGCCGGTGTTGGGCGGCACGGAATTGCCGGAACCGTCCACCACGTCGGCCACGATGCCGGGGAACGGCTTCGTGGCGGAGCCGGGTTTGGTCGCCACAATGCCCGGCAGCGGCGTGATCATGATGTTGCCGGTCTCGGTTTGCCACCATGTGTCCACAATGGGGCAGCGTTCCTTGCCGATCACCTGGTTATACCAGATCCACGCTTCGGGATTGATCGGCTCGCCCACCGTGCCGATCAGGCGCAGCGACGACAGATCGTGCTTGTTGGGATATTCCGTGCCCCACTTCATGAAGGTGCGGATCGACGTCGGCGCGGTATAGAGGATGCTCACCTTATACTTCTCGATGATCGCCCAGAAGCGATCCTTGTCGGGATATGCCGGGCCGCCCTCATACATCACCACCGTCGCGCCGTTGGACATGGGGCCATAGACGATGTAGCTGTGGCCCGTCACCCAGCCGATGTCGGCGGTGCACCAATACACGTCGCCGTCTTTCAGGTCAAACACCCAATCGCTGGTGAGCGAGACGCCGGTCAGATAGCCGCCGGTGGTGTGCACCTGACCTTTCGGCTTGCCCGTTGTGCCGGAGGTATAGAGAATGTAGAGCGGATCTTCGCTATCCAGTTGCTCTGGCTCGACGGTCTGCCCCATCACTGGGGCCAGCGCGTCGTGCCACCACACGTCGCGGCCTTCCACCATCTGCACCGTGTGCGTCTGCGGCCCCAGGCGCTGCAACACCACCACGCGCTCGATGGTCGGGCACTGCGTCACCGCGTCGTTTGAGATCCCTTTCAGGTCGATGATCTTGCCCGCGCGCCAGCCGCCGTCCGCCGTCAGCAGCACCTTCGCGCCGCAATCGTTGATGCGGTCGCGCAGCGATTCGGCGCTGAAGCCGCCAAAGACCACGCTGTGCGGCGCGCCGATGCGGGCACAGGCCAGCAGGGCAATCGCCAGTTCCGGCACCATCGGCATATAGATCGCCACGCGGTCACCCTTCTGCACGCCCAAGCTTTTGAGCATGGCAGCGGTCTGGTTCACTTCGCGATAGAGATCGGCATAGGTGAGCACGCGGCTCTCATTCACCGGCTCGCCTTCCCAGATGATGGCCGCTTTGTTCTTGCGCCACGTTTGCAGATGGCGGTCCACGCAGTTATACGACGCGTTGATCTTGCCGCCGACGAACCAGCGCGCGTGCACGTTGACGGGATCCCAATCCAACACCTGATTCCAGTGCTGGAACCAGTTCAGCCGTTCCGCCGCGCCCTCCCAGAAGGCCAGCACATCGCTCGCCGCGCGATCATACACGTTGGGATCGCGCACGTTGGCGGCGGCGGCAAAGCCTGGCGGCGGCTCGAACAGCCGCGTTTCCGTCAAGACAACATCAATCGTCGTGATCGAATCCGGGGTGGTCATGAATGTTTGTCTCACTCCTCACATGGGGTGCGGTCGCAACGGCCGGGCACCAACCAACAACAACCAAAAGGGAAACGCATGAGGTGCCGGGGAAATATGGCGAGTGGGGCCAAGACCTGCGACGGCCTCGCCCCACTGCCCTCAGCATATCATGCTGGCGCGGTCACTTGCGTGGGAAGACTGGCAGCACGTCGCGGCCCGCCAGATCCTTCAAGATGCCCGCGGCGGCATTATAAAACGCATTGAGCGCCGTCACAATGCCCAGGAAACCGCCGATCTGGCCAAATGTCGTGTTGCCCGATCCCAAAATGCCATAGCCGTTGAGCGTGAGCGCCGCGAACGTCAGCAGCAGCAGCGTGAACAGCGTTCCCGTCACGGCATTGATGCGCCACGCGCCGAAGGTCAGGATGAGCGTGAAGATCGTCCACCCCAGCAGATAGGTGGCGACGCCATAGGAGCCTGCTTTGTCAGCGAACCCTTGCGTCAGGAAGAAATAGAATGAGAGCCAAAACGCTCCAAAGCCGGTGAAGGCTGTCGCGCCAAACGTGTTGCCGGCGTGGAATTCCCACATGCCCGCCAGCAGCTGCGCGCCGCCGCCGAATGCCAGCGCCAGCGGCAAAGCTGCTTCGCCGGTCAGATTACTGCCAAAGAGGTTCGAGTTGACGAGACTGAGAACGAGGGTGGTGACGCCGAAGCCGAGGAGGCCCAGTGGGCCGGGGTTGGCAACGGGTCGAGTGGTGGGTTGAGCCATGTTTGTGCTGTCTCCTGAATGCAATGTGGTGTAGCGTTTTCTTCTGTGAAAGCGCTTGCAGGGACAAAACTAAACAAGGACAAGTGGTGGCATCATGCCGGAGATGAGGAAGATACGCGAGCGGCTACGCGTCATTGCTGAGCCGTCACGCCTGACGCATCACCTCCCTTAAGGGGCCGCGCCACTGCGCGGAACGAGAAGATGAGCCTACATTGGAATACCGTTCCCCTGAGGGGTTGGTATTATGTCACATGATAGCATAAAGGCTGAGTCCGTGCCAATGATCAGGTTGCAGGTAAAACTTTTTTAATCATACTCAACTATACGTGTTTTGTGCTTTATGCTAAAATAGTCCTACATCTGCCATTCCGGCTGACTTCGCGCAGAATGGATCGATGACCATGATCGCCGCGACCATTGATCATACCTTGCTCGCCGCCACCGCAACCGAAGCAGATATTCGCCACTTGTGCGCGGAGGCGAAGCAATGGCATTTCGCCGCCGCCTGCGTGAACCCGCTCTACGTGTCGCTGGCGGCGCAGGTGTTGCGCGAAACGCCGGTGCGCGTCTGCACGGTAGTGGGCTTTCCGCTGGGCGCGACCACGACGGCGGTGAAGATCGCCGAGACCATCGGCGCGCTGGAAGACGGCGCGCAGGAGATCGACATGGTGGGCGCGCTGGGCTTGCTGAAAGGGCGCGCCTTCGGGCGCTATCGCGACGACATCGCAGCGGTGATCGAGGTGGCGCGGCGCTTCCCCGGAGTAACGGTGAAGGTGATCCTAGAAACCGGGCTGCTGACGCGCGAGGAAAAGCAGATGGCGGCGCGGGCGGCAGCCGAGGCGGGCGCGGATTTCGTCAAAACCTCCACCGGCATGAACGGTGGTGGCGCGACGGTGGAGGACGTGAAGCTGTTGCGCGCCACTGTGCCGGACCAGGTGCGCGTCAAGGCCAGCGGTGGCATCCGCACGCTCGCCCAGGCGCAGGCGCTGCTCAGCGCGGGAGCCGACCGGCTGGGGACGAGCGCGGGCGTGGCCCTGGCGCGCGAAGAGCGGCGACGGCACGCCGCCAACCCGGTGCGTGGCATCGAGCGCGACGACGCAGAGGACTGAATCAAGCATGCCTACTCCCCATGTCTATAAATCCGAGGCCCTGGTGCTGCGCCACATCAATTTTGGCGAGGCGGATCGCATCCTGACGCTGGTGACACCTCAGCACGGCAAGATCAGCGCCATCGCCAAAGGATCGCGCAAAGTGACCAGCAAGCTCGCCAGCGCCGTGGATCTGGTGACGCGGGCGCAATTCGTGCTGGCGACCGGGCGCGAACTGGACGTGGTGACGCAAGCCGTCGTGCAGGAACGCTTCGACCATTTGCGCGAGAGCCTGTGGCACGCGACGGCGGGCTATACCGTCGCTGAGGCGCTGGACCGCGCCCTGGCCGAGCGAGAGCCTCACCCCGACATCTATGTTCTGGCCCTCGACACCTTGCGCCGGCTGGATGCCGATGCCGACGCCTGGCTGGCTGATCCCACGCCGCAGAACCCTGCCGGCCCAACTTCGCGCGGCTGGGCGGCCATGCGCTTCTTCGATCTGGTGCTGCTGGATCTGCTGGGCTATCGCCCGGCGTTCCACACCTGCGTTTCCTGTGAAAATCCCTTGCAGGCGGTGGAAGACAACGGCTTCAATGCCGAGCTTGGCGGCGCGGTCTGCCCCAGTTGCTCGCGCTATGCCCAGCGCCGCCTGCCGCTGCTGACGCTGAAGGTGCTGCGCCTGGTGCAAACCACCGAGTGGCATGCCCTGCCCGTCATGCGGCTGGATCAACGCACGCGCGACGATGTGGAAGGCGTGCTGCAATCTATCCTCTCGCTCAACCTCGAACGCTCATTGAAATCGTGGAACCTGCTGCACTAAACCACCACCACCGTCAGCACCATACCTGGATGGATCGTGCAATAGATATGATAGGTTCCCGGCGTGGTGAAGGGGCCGATGGTGATGGTGTTGCTGCTGAGCGGCACATTGCTCACCAGCGGCGCGCCCGCCTCACGTCCCGGCTGTGGATGGTCATCATTCCAGGTGCCGTTGAGCAGGGTGTGCTGCACGCCGGTGTCAGGGATGATGGTGAGCTTGTCGCCCGCATGCAACGCCACAATATCCGGCGAGAATCTGGCCAGCGTCGCATGCACCGTCCCTTCCGGCGCGGCGGCGGCGGAGGTGGCCGGCGGAGCGGCAGCCAACAGGCTGATCACGATTCCGCCCGCCACGATGCCCCCCAGCACGCTCAGCCCTGGCACCAGCCATGCCGGTCGCTGCGCCGCCCCGTGTTCCCGCGCTATCCCCAGCGTTGCCACCCCTGCGACCAGCACCAGCAGGCTCAACATCTGATGCAGGAACGCCATGGCGAACGCCG
The DNA here is from genome assembly GCA_021323815.1 of Pseudomonadota bacterium. Taxonomy (GTDB): domain Bacteria; phylum Chloroflexota; class Ktedonobacteria; order Ktedonobacterales; family JACDGC01; genus JAJPKG01. Next base: position 1,513 of record JAJPKG010000232.1, on the reverse strand, counting down.
CTTTGTCATAAGGATGCGTCAGGTAATAGGGAACGAAGCCCTGCGAGTACGTGATGAACGTGAGGGCGATGATTTCCGTCACCACCCCGGCGATGACCGGCATCCAGCGCCAGCCGGTGGCGGTGACAAGCCCGGCCAGCACCAGATAGATGATGCCAAAGACTACGTGCGCCGGAATGACACCGCCCGCACCGATATCCCAGACCACCAGATCAAGCACCAGCGCCACGAACCCGCCGATGACGAGCCACCTGAGGAAACCTCGCTGCGAGCGCGGTGCTGTGACAGAAATGTTCATGATACATCCCCCTGATGTTCAATTCGGCGGCGCACAATCTCTCCTTCGATCCAGGCGAGTTCAGCTTGCGCGCCGGCCAGGCGAAAATGGACGACCCGATAGATCGCTTCGCGCGCTTCCAGTGGCAGGTGCGCGCTGGGCGACCGCGAAGTGAACGCTTCTAAGCAATGATCCCGAATGTGGATGTAATAGTCCCTGCCATGTGCTAATACGGCAATTTGCTCTGCCGGCGCGAGCCAGCTCAGATAGAGCAGCTTGATGGCGAATAGCTCTGGGAAATCAGCGGAATACTCGCTCTCGGCCAGCATCAGCGCCTGGAAGCGCTCGCGTCCGGCGTCGGTGATATCCAGCACGCGCTTTTGCCGCCCACCCTGCGCGCTTTCGCCGCGTTCGGCTTCATCTTGATATATCGGATGGATATATCCTGACCGTTCAAGCTGGCTGATGAGTGGGTAAAGCGTCCCCCAACTGAACTGGCGATAGGGGCCGAGCAGCCGCGAGAGGATGTCGCGCAGCAGATAGCCATGATGCGGCCCTTCCATCAATTCTCCCAAGATAAACAACTCGAATGGATTGATGCGCCTGCGCGGCTGCTCTGCCTCTCGCTCATCGGTCGCCATGCGCCATGCTCCTTTTGCTTCATCACCAGACGTTAAGACTATATATCGACTCGATATGTGTTGTCAAGGTTGCTCCAACGACTGTGATGCCGCTCACATCCGTTTGCCGGCGTGAATAAGACCACCTTCGCCGGCTATATGTCTAAGCGGCATCCTCTTTCTGCTTGCCGCGTGGCAACAGCAACGCGCCGGCACCATCCTTGAGGCTATTGACCGGTGTTGCTATAATAGGGCACCAACAACGAGAGCCTGTATCATCTCAGCTGCTTGCTCGCCTGGTATATCTGGCTGAATTACACGAAAGCCCGTAAAGCCGCTGTGCCTTGAGGCCACGCGGATGAAATGGCAAGCAAAAGCTTTAGCCATTGACTGTCGCCTTGACAACTTCGTCGTTTTTGCGGTAGAATGTGCGTGAAACCGGTGCAAAGAGATCCATCCTGCACAGATGGTGAGGCAGTTCCTACCTAGCGGTCGGAGTGGTTTCAGTGGGAGATCCGTGCTGTACCCTGGGGCACAGGGAAACAGGCCAGTCGCGAACTGGTGAAACGCTTGGGGACAGAGGTGCCTCTGGCAATCAGGCGTGAGTCTGATTGGT
>JAJPKG010000073.1 GCA_021323815.1 Pseudomonadota bacterium | reverse complement strand
TGGAATTCGCCAGATTATGCTTGGCGGAATCTACCGTTGTCTGGGCGGCATCCACCTGCGATTTCGCCAGATCCGCCTGGGCCTGGGCGGCATTGACGGCGTTTTGCGCCTGGGTTTCGGTCTCGTTCAGTTTGTCGAGCGCCTGCTGCAATTGCTGTGGCGTCGGCGTCGGCTGGCCGGGCTGCGGCGTGGCGACGGCGTTATAGGCATCCTGCGCGGCGGCATCGACGGCGGTTTGGTTATCCTGGGCGTTTTTCAAACCGATCAGCGCGGCATTATAATTTTGCTGGGCGACGGCCAGTTGCGCTTCCGCTGTGTTCAGATTATCTCGCAGTTGCGTCACGTCCAATTGCGCCAGCACCGTGCCAGCGCGCACCGTCTGGCCGACATGCACGTTGATGCTGGCGATGCGGCCATTATTGGCCAGGAACGCCAGATCATAGATGCCGGAACTGAGCTGGCCACGCGTGGTGAGCATCTGTACCAGATTGCCCTGAAACGCCTTGCTCACGACGATGGTGCGCGCTGGCGCGCTGGGTGCCAGCAGAACCACCGCCAGCGCGATCACCAGAACCGCCGTCAGGCCGATGCCCAGCAGCAGGCGCGGATCGCGCGCCCCTGGCGAGCGCAAGGCATGTTGCGCCCGCAGGATCATCGTCTTGACCGTGTTATCGGGCATGCGGGGGTGATCCGGCCTGCGGGACGCGAAAGGTGGCGCGCTGTGCAATCTGATGGTTGGATCGTCAAATGGCGGCGGATCGTCAAAAGGCGTGGACATCTAGCGCGCTCCCTTTTTATGATGAGGTTGAAGCACTCAAAATAATGACCGAATCTGCATTGATGCCGTCGCTGGTGGCGCTGCCTGAGGCCAGCACCAGATTGCCCTGAGTGATGTCGCTCTGCTGCGCGGGTTCGGGCTGGCCGATGATCGTGTTTGCGGAAAAAGCGAGCAAATATTGCTGGCCGCGCGCATCGAGCAACGAGAATTGCTGGCTGGTGCGATTGATCGTGGTGATGATGCCCTGGACCTCCGGCGCGCCGGCCTGGGCGGGGGTGGAGCAGCCGATGGGCGCTTCCACCGCCGCTGCGCCGCTTTGCACCACAATGGCCGCCGCCAGCGGCACGCTGGTGCCCGTGGACGGTTCCACCAACACCTGGGCCGATTGCTCAGGACTCAAAGCATCGGCAGTGACTTGATTCACCTGTGAGAAACGGGTTTTGCTCGTATAATGGATGATTTCGATATCTGCCGAATTCGCGCTGACGGTCGCCGATGTCTGGTCGGCCAGCCTCACCGTGCCACTGACGACGGTGACAGGCGACGCGCCCTTGCATGTGGGCGTGGCCGAGACGACTGCCGTGCTACCCTGGCCCGCACAAGCCGCCAGCAGGCTTCCCAGCAGCGCCAGAACGGCCCACGCGCTCCCTCGACGCCTGTTGCTCATTTCGCTCCCCTTTGCGGCAAGTCTTGTGTTCCGTCTGCTTCGTTGCGTGCTATGGGTGACATCATATCAGACTTGCGCAAAAAATGGGAGTGGGTGCGGCAAGAGTCCTATGCCTTACGCGGGCGCGGATCGACCTCAGCCAGCCGCACCCATTCTTCCACGCTGAGCGTCTGGGGGCGACGGTCGGGGGCAATGCCGGCGGCGTCCAACCATTCGCGCACCTGGGTGGGAGACATGTGCAGCGCGCCCGGCAGGATGTTGTGTAGTTGCTTACGTTTCTGTGCGAAGGCCAGCCGCGCAATGACGAACAGCCGCGCTTTCAGATCTTCGCTGACCGGCGGGGGATGAATGTCGAGCGCGATGACGGCGGAATCGACCTTCGGCGGGGGATCGAAGCTGGCGGCAGGAACCTTTGCCACGAGACGCGGCGTGCTGTAAAACTGCACGCTCAGCGCCAGCAGGCTCATATCTCCCGGCTTGGCCAGGATGCGCTCCGCCACCTCGCGCTGGATCAACACCACCATGCGCGTTGGCGGATGCGCGGCTTCCAGAAAATGGCGGATCGCCATCGCGGTGATGGCATAGGGCAGGTTGGCGACGAATTTATAGGGCGTGTCGCCGAAATAGTCCACCGGGTCCACCTGCAACAGATCGGTGTTATAGATCTCGATGTTGGGATATGGCTTGGTGACATCGCGCAGCCCGCGCATCACCTCGCGCTCGATCTCCACCGCCACCACGCGCCCGGCGCGGCGACCTAATTCCACCGTCAGCACGCCCATCCCCGCGCCCACTTCCAGCACAGTGTCAGCGCGCGTCAGTTCGGCGGCGTTCACGATGGCGTCCAGCGCGTCGCGGTCCACCAGCCAGTGTTGCGAGAAATTTTTCTGTGCTTCGATGTTGTGCTTGCGCATCAAGTCGCGCACCACGCGCGGGTCGGTCAAATTATAGCGCGACGGCGGCCCAAGCTCCGCCTGATCGGAATTCGTCATGGATGGGTTCATCCTCAGGGTAAAGATACAGCCTGGCACGGTGAGCCGGGGGCAAGGTAATCGCGGTGCGCGCCCACCAGGGGCAAGATCCCCCCGGCTCGGAATTGCAAAACCCCACCGGGCTGGATATGTACATCATTGAGGCTACGCTATAAGGGGGTCTGACTGCAAGAGATCGCCGCTCCCCACTTGACAATTCCGCCTGCGCGCCGTATAATAGATTGCGTGACGCGGGGTAGAGCAGTGGTTAGCTCGTCGGGCTCATAACCCGGAGGTCGTCGGTTCGAATCCGGCCCCCGCTACCAATGGCGAGGTAGCTCAGCGGTAGAGCTAGGGACTCATAAGCCCTCGGTCGTGGGTTCGAATCCCACCCTCGTCACCATTGCCCCTCGATTGAGGGGTTTTTCTTTTGCCCTTTATTGATGAGCTGTCTCATGCCACCTCTCCATTGGGTCATTCCTTCGTTATCCGTAAAAGCTGCTGTCACCTGAAATACATGGCAGGGTGAGGCAGCGTTGCCAGAGAAAGAGGAAGGCCCATGTTCTTTCCGCATGACCGACATGCCGAAGATTGGATACGCCAGGCTGCCGCGCGCTGGACACAAGAAGAACTGGATATCATTGTGGCGCTGGCCGAAGCGTTAGCCGAACAACAAGGACGCAAGAAGCTCTCGGTGCCTGAGCTACAGCGCGCGGAACTGCACTATGTGCATGAGGGGCATCGCCCGCACGCTCACCAGGCGGATTAAAGACATGCCAAAGGCATCTGTGCCGGCTTCCTTCAAGACAGAATGACGAAAAAGGCTCACATCATGATTCCGATGAAGGCATCAGGCGCAATTGTTTGTCTCTGCGGAACTGTGCGGTCCCTGTTTCCATCGTGCAGATCTCACATGGTGCCGGCTAATCCTCGAAGAGCGCGTCAACGAAGCTGGTGGGATCAAAGGGCGCGATGTCGTTGACCTGCTCGCCGGTGCCGATGAATTTGATCGGCACGCCAAGCTCGGAACTGATGGAAAAGACGACGCCCCCCCGCGCCGTGCCGTCCAGCTTGGTCAAGATGATGCCACTGACGCCGGAATCTTCCACGAACGTCTTGGCCTGGATGATGGCGTTTTGCCCAGTGGTGGCATCCAGCACCAGCAGCACCTCATGTGGCGCTTCAGGATCGTAGCGCGCCAGCACCTTGCCGATCTTCTTCAATTCTTCCATCAGGTTCGAC
>JAJPKG010000164.1 GCA_021323815.1 Pseudomonadota bacterium | reverse complement strand
GTGGGCCGCCGGATATTGGGTGAACTCGCAGGATGCCACGCAAACGCTGATCGAATATTGGAATGGCGTGCAGTGGAGCATCGTATTCAGTCCCAATCCCGGCACAGAAAATAATGAGTTCCTGGGCATCAAGGCCGTTGCCGCCAACGATATCTGGGCGGTGGGTCTCACCAGCACTGCATCACTTCAGCACACGCTGATCGAGCATTGGAATGGCGCGCGCTGGTCAGTGGTTGCCAGCCCCAACACCGGCTCCAACAGCGATTACCTTTCCAGCATAACGGCCATCTCCGCTGATCACGTGTGGGCTGTCGGCGCGCGCAACATCTTCAGCGCAACGCTGATTGAGCAGTGGAACGGCTCACATTGGACCATCGTGGCCAGTCCCAGTCTCGGCGCAAGCTCCGATCTGCGCGCTGTGACGGCGCTTTCGGCCAGCAATGCCTGGGCCGTTGGCTATGACTTGCAAGGAAACGCCATCCGCACGTTAGTGGAACACTGGAATGGCACGCGCTGGCAGATCGCCGCCAGCCCCAATGTTGGTTATGCGCCCGCCTTTTGGGGGGTGACGGCGGCATCCGCCAATGACATCTGGGCAGTGGGCAGCGACACCAACAGCAGCAACAACGTGATTCAGACACTGATCGCGCATTGGAATGGCACACGGTGGAATGTCGTGCCAAGTCCCAGCCCAGGGAACATCAGCACCCAGCTTGAAGGAGCAGCCACCACCTCGAGTGGCGATGTGTGGGCGGTGGGATACGCCGATAACCATCCGCTAATTGAGCATGCCCATTGTGCGTAGCAGCGGTTCCTTCGCCTTGAAGGAATGTGCCCATCACCGAGAAACGAGAAAAGAAAAGGGCGGACAGGAATGTTCCGCCCATCGCGATAAAACGACAAATCGCCTCTTCTGTGACCACATCTGATGCCGCATTCGTTTCAGACAATGATATCCTGGCACCGTTGAGTCAACCATCTTTGGAACACGAGATGACCCATGCCCTTTCATCTCACATCCTGGCTGCGTGCCCATCGCTACGCGCTCGCGGCAGCAGGGATCATCCTCATCGCGGTTGCCGTGCGCGTGGCGCTGGTGGCGCTGGGCTGGCCGGGAACGGATAGCGACGACGCCACGATGGGACTGATGGCGAAGCACATCCTGACCCAGGGAGAGCATCCTATCTTTTTCTGGGGCCAGGCGTATATGGGCACCATCGAAGCGTATCTGGGCGCGCTGATGTTCGCGTTTCTCGGCGTCTCAGAGTTCGCCCTCAAATGCGGCCTCATCATTCTTTACGCCGCCTTCATGATGGTCATGTATCTGCTGCTCACGCGCCTCTTTTCGCAAAAATGGGCGCTAGTGGGATTGCTCTTGCTCGCGGGCAGCACTGACGATATGTTGTATCACCAATTGCAAGCCTATGGCGGCTATCTGGAAACCATCTTCTTCGGCGCGCTCCTGACATTCTTAGCTACACGGATCGCATGCCACCCTCAGCCCGGAGGGGTTCGCAATTCCGAGCCGGGGGCTAAACCTCCCGGCGATCTCGCCCAGCGCTCATCTCGCCATCGTCTTCTCCTTTTCGCCGCGTGGGGCATCACCGCTGGGTTGGCGCTCTATAGCGATCCGTTGGTGCTCCCGTTTGTGGGGCTGTCGGGATTGCTGATCGCGCTGACTCAGTGGCGCGCCGTCAGGGGATGGCTCGGCATCGTCGCGCTGGCGAGTTTGCTGGTTGGCGTCTCGCCCTGGTTCATCTATATCGCTACCGCTCACTCGCCCGGCGCGGCGCAGAGCTTTCTGCGCCCGGTCAAATCATCATCCACCACGACAGCGCAAACAGGGCCGAGCCTGGGCGAACGCCTGGCCGAGCAAGCGATGGGAACGATCTTCATCGCCATCCCCAACAACACCGGCGTCAATGCCCTCTGCCCTGTTGCATCCAACGACGCCTGGCCGCCGTCACAATGGATCTCGCGCCGCGTCACCGGCTGCATGGTGGCGCGCGGAACGTGGGGCAGCGGCATCATCGCGCTGCTCATCACTGCACTGATGCTCGAAGGGAGCACATTTTGGCGATCGTGGCGGCGCGGCGCGGGGAAATGGTCGTCAGCGGAGCACATGCGGGCGGCAATATCAGGCGGGCGGCTCGTTGCCGTGGGAGCACCGGCGGCGACGGTGCTGCTTTTCGCGCTCAGTTCGTCTTCCGGCACAGCGCCCTGGATTTACTCGCGCTATATCATCAGCCTCGCCATCGCGCTGCCGGTCGCAGTCGCGGTGCTGTGGCAGCATGCCCCACGCTTCGCCTTGCCCCTGTGGCATCCTGTGCAGTGGCAACGGATGAGCGTGGCATTGCTGAGCGGATTTCTGGCGTTTGCTCTGGCGCTCGGCGTCGCCGGCACTTTCACCGAAGCGCACGCGGCATATAAAAAGACACAGCAGCAGATGGCACTGGTCCATTGGCTGGAAAACACCAACCACACGCGCTTTTACTCGAATTTCTGGACCTGCATGCGCGCCATCTTCCAGAGCGACGAGCACCTGACGTGCAGCATCATCACCGATCAGTTGACCATCGCCCCCAACCGCTATGCACCCTATGACGCCACTGTTGCCGCCGCCCACCCCACGCTCTATCTCTTCCCCACCGACACCGTCATGGCGCGTGACTTCCCAGCTTATGCCGCGCGGCAAGGGTGGCACCTGACAACAACCACCCTGGAATTTGATGAACCATACGTCGCCTATGAGGTGCACACATCGTAGCCTATCATCTTCTCGCTATCGCACAGATGTGCGAACCGTTTCTTGCATGAAAACGACCCCTCTCTGGAATCAGAGAGGGGCCGAAAATCGGTCGGCTATTCGTCGTCGTCATAGGAGCCGAAGTCGCCGAAGGTCATGGAGCTGAAGTCGGGCGGACCGTCGCTATCAACCATGCCGCCGCCATTGAGACCCTCGTCCGCCATGCGCTGTTGGCTGCGCGCCGCCGCCAGTTCCAGTCGCCGCTCAAAGCCCGTGCCCGCCGGAATGAGTTTGCCGATGATGACATTCTCTTTCAGGCCCAACAGGTGATCGGTCGCGCCGGTGATGGCCGCTTCAGTCAGCACACGCGTCGTCTCTTGGAAGCTCGCCGCCGCCAGGAAGCTTTCGGTGTTGAGTGAGGCTTTGGTCACGCCCAGCAGCACCGTTTGCGCCGTCGCCGGCTCGCCGCCTTCGGCCAGGACGCCCTTGTTCGTCTCTTCAAACGAGAAACGGTCGGCCAGGTCGCCGGGCAGCATGTCGGTGTCGCCCGGATCGTCGATGCGGACGCGGCGCAACATCTGGCGCACGATGACTTCGATGTGCTTGTCGTTGATGTAGACGCCGGTGGAGCGATAGACCTTTTGCACTTCCTTCACCAGGAAGAGCTGTACCTGATCGCGTCCCATGATGCGCAAGACATCCTGAGGATCGATCAGGCCCTTTGTCAGCGACTGGCCGACGCGGATCTTGGAGCCGTTCTCGATGGGCATCTTCGTTTCCGGATCCACACCCAGCGCCATGCCCGGCGGCACGTCATAGACCTTCTCGTTGCGCTCCTCGAAGCGAATGGTCAGCTTGTTTTCGCTGACGGTGATATCGCCTTCCACGCGGGCTTGCACGGTGCCGCCGTCCGGCAGCGTGGCGATGGCCTGCTCGCGCGTCACATGGTCGCCATCCTTCACCAGAATGGCGCTGCCCTTCGGCAACGGATATTCATCCAGGATGACCTCGACCGCCACCACTTTGATGTGCTGCTGGCCGTTGTCATCGCGGGTGATCTCCGCCACGCCGTCGATCTCGCTGATGATCGCTTTATCTTTCGGCACGCGCGACTCAAAGAGTTCTTCCACGCGTGGCAGACCCTGCGTGATGTCTTCCTGCGCGCCAGCGATGCCGCCGGTGTGGAAGGTGCGCATGGTCAACTGCGTGCCCGGCTCGCCGATGGACTGCGCCGCCACAATACCCACCGCGTCACCGATGGTCGCCAGTCGCCCATTACCCAGGTTGCGGCCATAGCACATGCTGCACACGCCGTGCTGCGCCTGACACTGCAACACCGACCGCACGTAAACGGCGGTGATGCCCGCGTCGATGATCGCGTCGATGATGCGCTCGTCAAGCTGCTCGTTGCGCTCCAGGTGCGTGCCGTCGGGCAGATCCAGCGGCGCGGCCAGCACGCGGCCCGTCAGGCGGTTGCGCATGGGCTGGTTGGTTTCATCGCTGTCGGCCTTCGTGATCCAGATGCCCTCGGTGGTGCCGCAATCATCCAGATTGACGATCACATCCTGCGCCACGTCGATGAGGCGGCGGGTCAGATAGCCGGATTCCGCCGTGCGCAACGCGGTGTCGGCCAGACCTTTGCGCGCGCCGTGACTGCTGATGAAATATTCGCTCACCGTCAGTCCCTGGCGGAAGTTGCCCCGAATGGGGACCTCAATGATGCGCCCGGAGGGATCGGCCATGAGGCCACGCATGCCCGACAACTGGCGAATCTGTTGCAGTTT
>JAJPKG010000105.1 GCA_021323815.1 Pseudomonadota bacterium | reverse complement strand
GTCAGAATGTCTTGCCGGGTGTAATGGCGCGTGAGGTCGGTCGCCAGGATGGCCTCATCGATCTTGCGGCCTAGATTTTGGCTTTCATCGCTCAGCACTTCCAGTTTCACCAACTGCTGTGCAATGCCGCTGCCACCTTGCAGGCTGCCGCTGTGGGTCAGATCGACCTGCACCGCACGCAACAACCCCTGCACGTTGATGCCGCCGGGATCAGACCAAAACGTGTTATCTTCAGTGTCCACCGTCGCCGTTTTGACGATGCGCGGAATCTCGCAATAGTCCAGATAGTCGCGGATGCTGTCGGTTTGCCCGAACGTTTGGTAAAGCAGCACGCCATTCCGGTCATAGATGCGCGACGTTTGCAGGGCGCGACTCAAACCGATGTCGATGATGCGCTGGTCATAGCGCTGCGTGAGCGCATAGGCATAGCCACTTCCCATGCCGCCGCCAACAATGACCAGCAGCGCCAGAAAGGTGATGGCCACCACCCCGGCAGCGCCCAGCCGCGTGCCGCGCAGCTTGCGCCGCCGGTTGATCAGTTGCCGGGTCAGTGAGCGTGGCGGCGCGCGCAACGGGGCTGGCTTACTCAGCGGCGGGCGGCGCGGTGCCGGGGAAGGAGGCGCGTCATTGCTCCCCTCCTCCCAGCTCCACGCGGCGGAATCCTCATAAGACGGGGGGTGAGCGCGGCGACTAGAGCGCCGCTGCTCCGCTCGTTGCAGCCAGCCGCTCATCGAGTCATACGCATGTGCCACGCGGTCGCGCATGCGGCGCAACAGCTCGTGCGCCCCACTGCTTTCGGCGCGTCCCATGGGTTCGCGGCGCGGGCGACTCACGCGCGGTGGCGGGAATTGCGCATCGTCGCGCGGACGGCTGCGGCGTGGCGGCATGGGAGGGATGTCGTCTCGCTGCCGGGGACGCGCGGGCGAATCGGAACGCGGCGGATCGTAGCCGCGCTCATCGCCGCGTGGCCGACTGGGCCGGCGCGGCGGCAGAGCATCATCTTGCCGGCGGTCGAAACGATCATCATATCCCATGCTCACATGTCACCTTCTGCTGATGGATTGCCAGCAACAGTGCTGCTACATAGTAGGACCATCCAAGAAAGTGCCATCGGACACAGCAAGGAATGGAGGTTGGGGAAATCAGGCCGGGGCGGCGACGCCAATGGAATAATGACTGTGGACAATGCGCCAGGCACCATTGATTTTTTCCAGCACGAACGTCACGCGCGTGTTGAACTGGAAATAGCGATGATTGGGCGTGGTGCCGCTGATGCGCGCCTCACCGACCACCCAGGCGACATTATCGCGCGCCTGAATGACGGGGCTGCCGGGCAGAAAATCGAAGGCCATATCGGGAATGGTGACGGTATGCTGCTTGGCCATCGCGCGCAGATAGGTCTCACTGCCGATATATGTCTCATCACTGGCGGTGCCGAAGTGGATGGCGTGGGGATCGCTGGCAAAGATCTGCTCCATCGCCGCCTGATCCCAATTGCTTGCGGCAGTGAGCCATGCCCGGATCACCTGCCGCACCTCCTCTGCCTGCGCGAGATCAATCGCTGTCATCGCCGCTCCCTCCTTAATGGTGGCCGTTTGAATGCCAGTATAGCATGCGCCGTGATGGGTTTCAAGACGCATGGACGAGGGACCGGCTCGCATGGTCTTGCAACTCCCCCTCCCTAGCTTTGCTGGGGAGGGGGCCACTACCTGACCGAACGCGATACCCGTGTTGTGACTGGCATCTCTTGGCGAGCCAGCGCGGGAATGATATAGTTGACTCTGGCACGTGCGATGCGAACAGCCTGAAACGCTTTCAACCGGATGGCGAGGTCATGCCGACAGTGCGAGATACACCCCACACTCACCCCACGCGATTGCAGCGCGCATGGCGCTTTGTCGCGGTGTTGTTGTTTGCTGGCGCGCTGTTTCCGGCTGGACTTCCTGCCGCGCATGCCGCCCCTGCTGGAAAACTGCCGGCGCTTGTTTATACTCAGTTCAATTGCGTGGGCCTCTATAGCCAGCCGTTAGCCAGCAGCCCCTTGCTGGCGAGCGCCATTGCCGGCACCGGGCTACGCGTGACGGGAACCAACAGCAACGGGCAGTGGTATCACGCGCTGTTTCTGGGGACCATGCCGGTATGGGTGCAGGTGCAGGATGTCGCTCCCACCTATCAGACGGCGTATGGTCAAGACAACGCCTGCCCGTTTGAGAATAATCCAGTGATCAAGCCGACCCCCGTCGGCGCAGTCAGCGGGCCTTTTCCCTTACATGCCGGGGGAACGATCACGCAATATACCGAGCTGCGCAGCGCGCCATCACCTTCAGCGCGCATCACGGGGGAGATCTTGCCCGGCGAGCGCGCCACTGTCACCCAATGGATGCCCGATGCCAATGGCGACGTGTGGTATCTGGCGCACGTGCAGGGAACGCTGGGCTGGGTGTGGGCCTACGCGCTGCTCTTTGACGGGCCGGACCCCGCCACCGCGCAACTGCCCAACGGCCAGCCGGTGTGGTCGGTGATCGCCGGCAAGGGATTGTGGTTCACCGATTACCTGCCCCGGCACACCGACATCCATGCCCTGGTGGCGGCGGCGAAGGCACTGGGCGTCACGCACATCTATCCGCGTGTGGCCGAAACATCATACGGCTTCTTCGATCAAGAATCGCTCAGCCGCTTGCTGCCGGTCGCGCATGCTGCGGGGATCAAGGTCATCGCCTGGGTGTTCCCTTATCTTTACAACGTCGGCTCAGATCTGGTCATGACCCAGCAGGTGGTGAGCTATCACACGCCCAACGGCGACCATGCGGACGGCATCATCGCCGACATCGAGGACCGTACCGACGCCCCGGCGGTCTATGCCTATGGTCAGGTGGTGCGCCAGATGGTTGGCTCTGCCTATCCCCTGATCATCTCCACCTTCAATCCCCGCGCCCGCATGAGCTATCCTTTCCCTGAAGCTGCCGCCAGCTTCAACGTCATCTCGCCGCAAGATTACTGGCATAACAGCCAGAGCGCCACGTTCGACGCTGCCAGTCCGCGTCAACTGCTGACGCTGAGCATCACCACCATCCGCGCCGAACTCGGCGGCAAAAACTTCCCCATCGAGGAAGATGGCCAGATGTATGACATGTTCACCTATGGTGAACCCGGCGGCAACCAACCCTCCGCCGCCGAAATCACCGGCGACATGCAGGCCGCGAAAGACCTGGGCTGCACCGGCGTCAGCTTTTTCGACTGGCGCACGGCGTCACCCGACGAACTGGACGCCTTCAAGAATTTCACCTGGTGAGTGTGAAACGCCGCCCGCTGACACCCACCTACACGCTGGTGCCCACAGATACACCTACGCTGGTGCCAACCGGCACGCCGTCGTCAGATCCCTTTACCTGGAGATCCCCCCTCTCCATCTCTGCTGGGAAGGGGGTTAGGGAGTGGGGCCACATCGTGGCCAATGGGGACGCTAACAGAAGCCGACAGCCTGAGTTGACATGAACCCGATGCCATTCTGATCAAACAATGCGAACGCTTTGAGGCCACACGCAGAAAATGAGGATGTGGCCGGCGTATCGACGATGTGCGATGACGGGGAATAGGTCAGCGTTGCTGTTTCAATCGGCAAGTATGGCGGACCAGCCAGCAGTTCGGCATAGAGCGTGCCAGAGCGCGACTGGGTGCCGGAAAAATCCACCTGGGCCTGAGCGAAATAGTTGCCATTCGGCGCACAGGGCGAACCAGACTCTCGTTCAAACAGCGCCGCGTAGATGGTTTCATGAGTCAGGTTGAGCGGCTGCTTAAAGATTTGCAGGCTGGAACACCCGTTGGGGTGCACCTGATGTTTTGCTTGCATGGCATGAGCCAACATCCCCGAATGCGCCAGCGCCCCCACAGGAACAAGCATGAGCGCGCTGATCAGCGTTGCCATCACTACCATTCGTTTCATGAGAAACCTCCCGTTGTTGAACGGCCATCTGCTATGGCCCGTGCGATAAACAGGCACGTGATACGGTACCCGCTTTATATGAAGGAACGTGCGATCCACCGTTTCTCCGGTGCAGTTGCTCATCAGGAGTAATGGCAGTTGGGGAATTTTCGTTGGAAAGATTCATTCGACAACGTGAGCAACTCGCGTACCTTTTCCTCATCAGGCACGCCGCAGCGCGGGGCATGCACGAGATCAGCCTGATGCCGGCACTGGCCCGGCGTTATCAATGGCGGGGACAATCTGTCGCAGAGCGTACAATGCCATGAAGCGCGTATTGCTTTTGGGCGTCTCTTGCGCGACACGAACCAGATCCGGCGTTGCGCTTGCCGCTCCCGCAAAAGCCGCACTTCCCTCACTGCATGCGTTGCACTCGTATGCCGCAACTTATGATTTTTCAGCGTTCATGTTCCTTGAGAATGCTCAGGCACTTCTTAGAAATGCTCGAATGGGCGTAGAGAATTTCTGCGCCTGTCCATCTCGTGGGAAAGGGACATGACATGACGCTTTCCGTTTTCAAAGACTGGCTGGCAGCCAGCCGAGACACCTGGCGGCGCGATCTGGCGGTGCTGGTTCTGGTTGCACTGACGACCACTGTGGCAGCATGCGGTGGCTCGCCGGCCAACACACCCAAATGTCTGGCGAAGAACTGCTATGCCGTCGCGGGATTTTATCTCAAAGGAACCGATTTCGCTCAAACGCCGCATGGTGTTTTGGTCACGATTGATGTAGCGAAACTCGGCTGTGACAGCAATTGCGTGAACGAGTACGGCTACATCGAGAATTATACGCTGATCGGTGATAACCATCTCGACAACTGGGTGAAGTCGGGATACCTCACCTATCTCCTTACCAGCGGCCCGACGTGGGCCTATTTCAGCGAAAAGGACAACAGCAACTATGGAATTACAACCGTGTATTACGGCAAGGGGCCTGCAACGGATGTAGGTCAGGAGGCGAATTTCATCGTGCATTCGGTGGTGAGTGGGGGACAAACCAGCTACTACGCCGCATATCAAGCGCCCAGCAGCACCCAGGGGTATCTTTGGACGCCAACGGGAGTAGATCCCGGCACGTTCACGCCCGGAGCGGCAGAGGCCGGTGAACTGCTGCATGGTGGGCATGGCGAGTCGGCTGATGGCGCGACCTACTCAGGCTTCTTTTACACCGCTACGGACCTGCCAAATGGGGATGTCACTCCCTCTGACTTCCCGTTGGAGTTGTTGGGCATGGGGCATCCCGAAAGCGACAACCCGCCATCGGGGGTATGGGTCGGTTTTGAGGGGAATCCCGCTGCATGGTTTCAGACGTGGTGCTGCTAAGCGGCAAGGCATGAACAGAACAGAACAAAGGAGCTCGTGATGTCAACTCACCCATCGAAACATGCCTCACGCCGCCCGGTGCTGTCGCCCCTGAGCGTGCTGGCGCTGGGGCTGGCCCTCATCGCTTTCGTCGTCATGGCCGCTCGCCCGACCGGCGCGGCGGCGCAAGGTGCTGCCGCGCTCTCCGCGCCACCTGTCACCCCACCGCCCAAGACACCGCCGACCTATCCCAATGCGCCTCATGTGCCTATCCAGGGCGTTCCAGCAGTGCAGTCCGCTTCCGGCGGACCAATCACCCAGAGCGATATCATGACCTTTGTGCAACAACATCCCCTTCCCCAAACGCTGGCCTCAGACCGGCGACAGGTGATGGGCGTTCAGGAAGAGACGGCGCGCCAGGTAGCGGATACGCTGGAAAACACCGGCCTGCCGGCTGCCACGATGCTGTGGGTAGCCGAACTCAGCGGGCATTTCGTCTTCCCCGGTTCCTCGCAGCAGCGTGATGGCCTCACCTTTCCCTATGCCTTTGAAATCTTCATCGCGAGCAATGGGAATCTGGTGATGGATGGTGGACGGGCACAGCCGATCACGCTCACCCCCGGTGGAGCATCAACACCGACGCCGTCTCCGGCGCAACCAACGGCAACACCGACACCCTCAGAGGTGGGCGCACCGACGCCCACTCCCACCAGCGTGCTGGTGCCGCATCCCTCGCCGACCGCTGTGCCGCAGAATCCACCCAAGCTCAGCGTCACCCCGACCTCAACGACGGAGTATTGCGCCAACAACAGCTATCCCAACAGCCTGACCGTCACCAACAGCGGCAGTGGCACGCTGAACTGGAGCGCGACGGCACCCAGCGGCGTCACCCTTACCCCGTCCAGCGGCTCGCTTGCGGCGGGCGCGTCCCAGACGATCACGCTGAGCGGCTCTTTTACCAGCGCCAATCACTTTGTCGTTCAATTCACCAGCAATGGCGGCGCGGTTTCTGTCACCGTCACCTGCCAGGTGTTTGGCTAAAGGCTCACGCAAGCGCATCGGGGCATTCCCTGGCGGAATGCCCCATCGGAATGTTGTTCAGCATCTATTGATGCGATCTATCTCGGCAAAGCGAGCATCCTCATCTCTGGGATGGATACCATTTCCCAATGTATCCTGTATCCCGTATAATGGGAAACGTTGTGCTCTTCATCCATCTGCGGCTTTCACTCTTGAGGATTACGCATGTATTACACGCTCTGCTCCCACTGTCGCGGGACGGGAAAGATCAAAGACAGCAGCGTGACACAACCATGCCCCACCTGTCAGGGAACGGGGATTATTTCTCCCGCTGAGCAATCGACGGCAAAGCCTTCCCCTGAACTCGCGCCTCAGACCAACAACGGGAATGGGCAAGGCCACTCGCCATTGTTGGTGTGGTTGCTCGGCCTGATGGCGATGTTGAGCGTCGCGGGATTGGTGGCAGCGCTGGTTGCCAGCCATTCGGTCAGCGTCAACATCAACAACATCAATGCAGGCAATGGTCCCCCACCGGGTTGCCCGCCTCCCGGTAATCCCCCACCGCCTGGCGCGCCGCCACCACCACCAGGTTGCCCAATGTCACCGCCATCGGCAACGGCCACCATCGCTGATGTGCCAAAACTGTCGCTCGTGCCCACCCGGCTCACAGCGCAAAACTGTGCCAGTGCCTCAGCCCAGCTCACGGTGAAAAATGCCGGCACCGGCACGTTGCACTGGAGCGCGAAACCCGCAAGCCAGACCGGTTATGGCATCGTGCCGGATCATGGTGCCCTGACTGCGGGAAGGGGACAAAGCATCACCATCAGCAACATCGCCCGCGCCGGCAGCATCGCCTTCACCAGCAACGGCGGGAATGCCACCGTGCCGGTGAGTTGCGCGTGATCGAGCATCAGAATTCTTCATTCTGCTGGGCGCGGATGACCAGCAACTCGTAGAGCGTGTTCAGTTCGTCTTCGTTGCTGAACGTGATGGTGAGCGTGCCCGCGCCCTTCGCGTTGCGCTTGAGCGCGACCTTCATGGAGATGGCGCGCAAGAATTCTTCTTCCAGGGCGCGGGTGTCAGGAGAATCGCGCCGGCTGCCCTTGCGGTCGCTCACCAATTGCAGGGCCGCTGTCTTGTAGCGCCGGGCGGCTTCCTCGGCCTCGCGCACGCTCAGGCGCTGACTGATGATCTGGTTCATCAGATGAATCTGGTCTTCGGGATTCGTGATGCCGATGAGCGCTTTGGCGTGGCCTGCCGTGAAAGATTCCAGCCCCTGCCGCAGCTTGTCTTGCACCTCTTGGGGCAGGCGCAGCAAGGCAATGGTGTTGGCGATAGTCGTGCGATCTTTGCCCACGCGGCGAGCGATCTCTTCTTGCGTCAGGTTATATTCTTCCATCAGCATCTGGAACGCGCCAGCGGCTTCCAGGGGATTGAGATCTTCGCGTTGCAGGTTCTCGATCAGTGCCATCTCGATCATTTGCTGCGGGGTGGCGGTTTTGATGACGACCGGCACGGTGCGCAGACCGGCCATCTTGGCGGCTTCCCAACGGCGCTCGCCGGCGATGAGCTGATAGCGCGGACCGGCATCGCCCTTGCCGGGGCGCAGCACCACAATCAGCGGTTGGATGATGCCATGCTCTTTGAGC
>JAJPKG010000259.1 GCA_021323815.1 Pseudomonadota bacterium | reverse complement strand
TGGTGGACGAGCATTACATGCTGCGCGGCCTCATCACCGTCAAAGATATCCAGAAGAAGATCAAATATCCGCACGCAGCGAAAGATGCCGGTGGGCGGCTGCTGGTGGGCGCTGCCGTCGGCGTGGGACCCGATCACCGTGAGCGCATCGAGGCACTGCTGGCCGAGGATTGCGATGTCATCGTCATCGACACCTCGCACGGCCATTCTAAGATGGTGATCGACACCGTGCGCCGGGTGAAACGCGACTTCAAGGGCGCGCACATCCTCGCCGGCAATGTGGCGACGGCGGAGGCAACCCGCGCCCTCATCGATGCCGGAGCGGACGGCGTGAAGGTCGGCATCGGCCCCGGCTGCCTGGCGGCGGGGACGCGCGTGCTGATGGCCGACGCGACCTATAAAAATATCGAGCACGTGCGCGCCGGCGACCGCGTAATCAATATGCACGGCCAGCCGGTGACGGTGGTGAAGGCGTGGTGCACCGGCGTGCGCGAGGTGATGGCCCTGCGCCATGCAGCCTCGTACCGCGAGACTATCGTCACGCCGGATCACCGCTTCTATGTAGGTGAGCTGAATAGCGTCAGCACAGCATTGATCGCACATCAGGGCCATGTTGCGTTGCTGGAACGCCCGACACGTCCAGGCATATCCAAATTCGGCTGGAAACAAATCGGCGAGACGCAACAAGACGTTTGTTTGTTGCCGAAACAGATCGCCTTTGAGATGCCGGAGACATTTACCATCGATCTCTGCCAGTTCGCCACTCGCCAAGACAAGCAACTGGCTCGCTGCATCACCGAGATTACTCCGTCATACGAACTGGGCTATGTCTTCGGCGCGTTCCTGGGTGACGGCAACTGTTTCATGGCTCCCGCGCGCAACTCCGAGCAGGCGCGTGTCGCGTGGTATTTCGCCCATCATGAGGGCGCGGTCGCAGAGAAACTCGCCCGTTGCCTGAAGACGGCGACCGGCGTTGATGTCGTTCAATCACCCAGCGAGAACGTCATCACCATCTCTCTCCATTCGCTGCAATGGGCACAGCTTTTCCGCGAGTTTGGCAAGCGCCACGAAAAGCATCTGCCCGCTCGCTATCTGTGCAGCGATCCCGCATATCTGCAAGGCTTGTTTGACGGCTTGATGGATAGCGCCGGCGATGTGGAAAAAGGCGGTCGGTTGTGCTTCCACCATACGTCACAAGCACTGGTCGAGTTATTCAATGTCTTGTGCTTCCTGGCGTATGGGAGCTTCCCGAAGAGCGCAACCGAACATGCCAGCGCGGGCGGGTTGCGCGGCACAGCGGACGATCGTTGTCGCAAGAGCTATCGCTCGCGCCTGCATGTCACCCACGCCAAACGCCACACTGAACATTTTCAGGCGGTGAAAGTGCTGGAGAGACGCAATTTGGGCGTAGCCGTGCCGGTCTATGACATTGAGGTAGATTGCCCGACGCACAGCTTCATCGCTGACAATGCCATCGTGCATAATTCGATCTGCACCACGCGCATCGTCGCTGGCTCCGGCGTGCCGCAGATCACGGCGATCTTTGACTGCGCGCAAGCGGCGGCGGACTATGACGTGCCGGTGATCGGCGACGGCGGCATCCAGTTTTCGGGCGACATCGCGAAGGCGCTGGCGGCGGGCGCTTCGACGGTGATGCTTGGCAGCCTGCTCGCCGGCACGGATGAATCCCCCGGTGACCTGATCATCTCGCAGGGGGAGCGCTATAAGGATTATCGCGGCATGGGATCCATCGGCGCGATGAAACAGCGTAGCTATAGCAAAGATCGCTACTTCCAGGGGGATGTCAGTGACGAAGCACAACTCATTGCCGAGGGCATCGAGGGGCGCGTGCCGTATAAAGGGCCGCTGACAACCATCATCACGCAACTGGTGGGCGGCTTGCGCCAGGCGATGGGCTATTGCGGCGCGCCGGATATTCCCACGCTGCAACAGCAGGCGCGCTTCATCCGCATCACCAACGCAGGGTTGCGCGAGAGCCACCCCCATGACGTGATGATCACCAAAGAAGCGCCAAACTATGGCGTGCGGCGCTGAGGATGGTGTCGTCCTACCCCTGGCCCTTTCCCCAACAGAGAGGCAGAGTGGGCATCACCAGCATCCGGCAGCCGCGCCAAGCAGATCGTACAATGACCTGAGGCGATCTTTGCAGTTCCCGGAAAGGCTGCGTGCCTTTCCGGCGAGCCGTTCGGCAAAGGAGGCGCAGCATGGCGCGCGATCCAACGGCCCGGCGTGGTGGCAACGGGTTTTTGTATTTTCTCGGCATCATCCTGGTGGCGATCTTTGTCGCCGGCGGCATCTATTATCTGCTGCCCGGCTTCTATCATCCCTTCACCAGCGACACGTCGTCGCAACATTACGCCCACGCCATCCCCGCCGCAATCTCGTTCGTGCTGGCGGTGCTCTGTTTGGTTGTGGTGCGCGCCAATCGGCCTCCGCCCAGCGACGGTACGACCATCCAGTAGGTCACATCCCCCGCAGCAAAGCTGGAGAAGGGGAGCGCAGGAGGGGCGATGGCATGCCTCGCCCGCTGTGCGGTGGGCATATCCGACGAAGAAAGAGTGACGATGTTCAGCGAGTGGCAGGCACGGCTGCAACCAGAGCGCGTGCGGGCGACGTTACGGGCGGTGCATCCCGACACGTGGGCGGCGCTGGGGGTGATGGTGGCGGCACTGCTGCTGCGGCTGAACCATCTGGATGTTCCCAGCGATGAATATGACGAGGGCGTTTACACAGCCTCATTGCGTTCGCTGGCCAGCGGCCATGCG